>CAYGVP010000024.1:0-13581 GCA_964353385.1 uncultured Dehalococcoidaceae bacterium | reverse complement strand
AAGATTAAGGTAAAGGGAAAAGAAGTGCCGACCGCCTCAAGGTCCAGCTATCCTAAAGCCCTAGAAATTGCTAACATATTAAAGGAGTGGATAGAGACAGGAAAATTCCTGCTAACGGAACCAGTGGAGAGGCTGCCGGGGGTGGAGTCCGGCGTAACCTTTAAAGCATTGAAAGAACGTCCAATCGAGGACTAGTTTAGAGGGGTGAGCGATGGTTGTTTCAAAGAAAATCGTGCTGCGTTTTCCGAAGCGGATGGTTGACCGTCCGATTATATACCGCCTGGTCAAAGACTACGACCTGGAGTTCAATATTCTTAAGGCTTCTATAACTCCCGAACAGGAAGGTCTGCTGGTGCTGGAGCTTAAAGGAAACCAGCAGGAATATGACAAGGGCATTGATTTTTTACTGAAAGCTGGCGTGCAGATACAGTCCCTAAGCCAGGATGTGACGCGCAATGAGGAAAGATGCACCCAATGCGGGGCATGCATTACCGTTTGCCCTACCGGCGCTTTTAAATTAGAGCCGAAGACCAGGATGGTGATATTCGAGAATGAGAAATGCATTGCGTGCGGGCTTTGTATACCAGCCTGCCCGCCTAGGGCAATGGAAGTGCATTTTTAAAATCGGGCTATATTGTTAGTAACTAAACTCCGCCCAGACCGCACCATGGTCGGAAGCTGAAGCGCCAGGGCCCTTGTCCTGTATCTCCTGCCAAGCATCCTCCTTAATTTCAGGGAATTTTTTGGTATGTTTGGCTAAATCATAGATACCTTTGCGTTCCACCCCTGCCCCGATACATTTAGTTTGCAGCGGTTTGGAGACGAGGATAAAGTCTATTTGTTCCCATTTATTATAGTAATAAGTAACCCTCTTTATTTCATCAAGTATCTTGAGTTTAAGCACATCCTGGAGTCCGTTGATATTTATTAAGGGCGCGAGTGTGGGGCTATTCGGCGGGGCATTAAAGTCACCAATTACGACCACTTTGTCCATCTGGAGATTCAGTTTTCTATCTTTGAGGATAATATCCGCGACACGTTGGGTCTGCGCCAGCCGTTTTTTATCATTATCTTCTTGTGAGCCATAACCCTGACTCTTGAAATGATTGACGAAAAAGTAGATAAAGTCATTTTCAGCCATTTTAATTTTTATTTCCAGGCAATCACGAGAGAAAATGCGCGACCGACCAGCTGGTGAAGGTTTCTCGAACATGTGCGTCCGGATATCTTCGAACGGCAGGCGAGATAAAAGGGCAACATCGATGCCCCTCGGGTCAAAAGCGTCAATTAACATACTGTATGCAAATGGCTTGGTAATAAGCGCGGAATTAAATGAATCGAGTAAACTCTTATCCTCAACTTCAATAAGGCTGATGATATCTGCACCGATGGTGTTAATGACCCTGGCTGTGTTTTTCCGGGCATCATCGGTGAACTTAGCCCGTTTATACTGGATGGCATAATCAAAATCCTTTTTGCCTTTAGCCTTAACGGTCAAACCCTTTGATTTACTTTTACTGAAAAGTTTATTACGTACTTCTATAACATCTATATACGGAGATACCTTATTATAGAGGTCAATGATTTTTTGGGCGTCGTAGACATCATTTTGCAGTTCATCGTTGAAAAGGTCGATTTTCTGCATGATGGCGTCACCGTCTTTTTTTTCAAGGCGGTTAAGGACTTTAGGACGACTGAAGAGGTTTTCACAGTTGAAGGTAGCGATTTTGAATGTGTTTGACATTTGATTGCCTCCTGCACTAAAACGGTTTCTAAAGAATACTCTTAACTTACAATTGTGTCAAGATGTCCAAAAATGATGACAGGGGGGCGGTTTGCGTAATATTATTACTATTAAACTTGCCTGTATAAATATCTTGGCATAGAATAGGTTTATGAAAAAAGAAGACTACCAGCCGCGGACATACCGGCACTGGATTGAGGGCAAGGACATAGTTTCATTCAACGTAACGGTCAAAGAGACCGATTTATATATCAGAGCAACATCAAATTTGGAGAGAAAAACGCACCGCATGGTGCTGAAGTACCGCGAGCAGATTGAGCAGTACATCGAGCAGAATCAGGAGTTTCTCACATCGCTAAAGCCTTTACCTACGCCCACTAATGCCCCGCGTATTGTGGTGGATATGATGGAGGCGGGGCGTAAAGCTAACGTGGGTCCTATGGCAGCGGTTGCCGGAGCAATAGCAGAATATGTGGGGCAGGATCTGCTGGAATTTACTCCAGAAATAATTATAGAGAACGGGGGGGATATTTTCCTTAAAGTCACGCGAAAAAGAGTGGTGGGGATTTATGCGGGAGACTCGCCTTTAACGGGGAAGCTGGGACTGGAGATAAAGCCGGAGGACACACCGCTGGGGGTCTGCACATCGTCGGGGACGGTGGGGCACTCTTTAAGCTTCGGGAAAGCGGACGCAGTGGTGGTTACGGCGGGGTCGGCAACGCTGGCCGATGCGGCGGCGACGGCTATATGCAATAGAGTTAAAAGCCCTGACGACATTAACGGAGCTATTGAATTCGGTAGACAAATCGACGGGTTAAAGGGCATTATCATTATTCTGGGTAGTAATATCGGCGTATGGGGTGATATAAAACTCTGCGAAACGTCTGTTTAGTGCTTACTGGATTATCCTCAACTCCAGAGTACGCATTTCTTCAGTCACACCCTTAAGATTAGAGACCATACCGGCGAGAGTATTACGGATAATCTCCATGACGAAAACATTACACGGCACACCGGAGCCGTTAAGGACGATGGTGACCAGCCCGTCGCTATCAACATCAAGTTCCAGATTCTTTATCGTGCCGGTACCTTTAAGACTGGCGAGAATACCGGCAACGACGTGATAAACATATCCTTCGACGAAATAATCAAGTTCAATAGGAATATTATTAACGATAAGGCTGGTTTTACGGGCCATGATTATTTCTCCTTGTGTGTTATAAATCTACCTTCCAGTATAACATAGAGAATAGGACTGTAACTATATCTAATGCCTGCCCTATCGCGCCGGGTATGATATATTTTTAAGGGCAGGTACGTAAATATATTATAAATGCAACTTTTGTCACAGACCTAGGTGGTTTTCACCTAATAAAATATAGAGTCTAGTTTAACAACCTTGACAGCAAGAAGAATTCATCTTATCATTCGTTAGCTATGTGCCTGAAAAGAGTTTTTAACGAGGAGGCAATAAATGCCCAGCGAACAGGATGTAACCTTAGGAGCCCTGCGAACCGCTTTGCGGATGGAAATAGACGGTAAAGAATTCTATCTTAAGGCGAGTAAAGCCAGTAAAAATCAACTGGGCAAAGACCTACTGAAGAAGCTGGCAGCGGAAGAAGATATACACCGCCAAACATTCCAGGACATCTATGATACGATAAAGAACAAAAAAGGCTGGCCCGATGTAAAATACCAGGGTGATGGGGGTCAGGCATTAAGAACCGTATTTGCCGAAGCTCTGGAAAATATGAATAAAAAAGCGACGTCTATAGAGGCAGAGCTGGACGCTATCAGGACGGGTATGGACATGGAAAACAAGACCCTGGACTTCTATAACGGGCGGAGCAAGCAGGCATCTTATGCTGCCGAAAAGCAACTTTACGAGGCTATTGCCATGCAGGAAAGCGAGCACTACCGGGTGCTGATGGATTATTATGACTTCTTACAGGACCCAGCGCAGTGGTTTGTTAAGAAAGAACACACGTCCGTCGACGGCGGATAAGAGCTAATATACTAACTTTAGAGGGGGTATAAATGCTGAAAATTAAAGACCTCTCTGTGGCGGTGGAGGGCAAGGAAATTATCCATGACATCAATATGACGATACAGACAGGCGAAACTCATGTTCTTTTCGGGCCGAACGGGGCGGGAAAAAGCACACTATTAATGGCAATCATGGGATTCCCGAAATACAAGGTGACCAAAGGAAGCATTAGCTTCAAAGGTAAAGAAATTACCGGTTTGAGGGTCGATGAGAGAGCGCGCATGGGCATCGGCATGTCTTTTCAGCGTCCGCCGGTGGTGCGGGGGGTAAAGACCCGCGACATGGTTTCGGCCTGCCTCAAAGGTCGCGGGGACGGAGGAGCAATCGAAAAGCTGGCAGAAAGAGCCAACCTGCAGGAATTCCTGGAGAGGGATATCAACTACGGATTTTCCGGGGGTGAGATAAAGCGCTCCGAACTAATGCAATTAATGGCACAGCGTCCGGAGCTAACGCTGCTGGACGAGCCGGAATCCGGGGTGGATTTAGTAAATATCGCCCTCATAGGCGAGCTAATGAACGATTTGCTGGAAAAGAATTGCCCGATACCGGAGCGGCGCTGTATGGGGCTGATAATCACGCATACCGGTCATATCCTGAACTATGTCAACGCGCGTACCGGCTACGTAATGTGCGACGGCACGATAGGGTGCGTGGGCGACCCTCATGAGATGCTGGCTACCATTAGAGAGAAGGGCTATAACGAATGCATTAAATGCTACCTGGGGAGGATTCCTTTACATGAGTAAAATAAAGACTTCCAAGACATATAAAGATAAAGCCAAAGCAGCCATCGATAAAGCGGCTGCGTACGGCGAAGATATCAATCTTAAGAATTATGTAAACCCTAGCGAAGAACGTCCCTACCAGAAAGACCCTTCACAGCTACCTCAACAAACAAAAGGGCAAATGTTGAGCACCGGTATAATACTGGATGACCCCAGCCAGAGGTCAGGGACATATCTTCAAATGGACAATACGCCGGTACATTTTTCAACAAAACAGGATGGGGTGGAGGTAATGGCATTAAGCCAGGCACTAGAGAAATATAACTGGCTGGGAGATTATCTCTGGAAAGCAGTTTCCGTAGATGCCGATAAATATACCGCCAACGTGGAATTAAATGAAAATGACGGCTACTTTATCAGGGCCCTGGCGGGGCAAAAAACAGTATTTCCGGTGCAAGCCTGCCTTTACCTAGCCCAGGCAAAAGCCGTCCAGAATGTGCACAACATCATCATCGCCGAGGAAGGCTCGGAGCTGCACATCATCACCGGCTGCACCACAGCTTCGAGAAATGAACCGGGGCTGCATATCGGGGTATCGGAGTTCTTCATCAAAAAGGGAGCCAAGGTTACCTTTACGATGATACATAACTGGAACCCGGAAATAGCGGTGCGTCCCCGCACTACCACCATCATTGAAGAAGGCGGACTATTTTTAAGCAACTACGTACTGATGAAGCCGGTAAATACACTACAGATGTACCCTACATCCCGATGTATCGGCGACAAAGCTACGGTGCGGTATAATAGCATCCTCGTCGCGGGAAAGGGGACGAATATAGATGTGGGTTCCAGAGTATTTTTAAATGCGAACAATACCAGGACCGAGATTGTGTCCCGCGCCATAACTACCGGCGGGAATATCGTGGCGCGAGGGTATATAGAAGGGAATGCCCCCGATGTGAAAGGGCATCTGGAATGCCGTGGCCTGATACTGGGCGAAAAGGGCACAATATACGCCATTCCAGAGCTTAAAGGCAACCTGGCGGGAATCGACCTATCGCACGAGGCAGCCGTGGGGAAGATTGCCGAGGAAGAAGTGGAATACCTGATGGCGAGGGGCTTGACCAAAGACGAGGCAACGGCGACCATCGTCAGGGGGTTCCTGCGGGTGGATATCGAGGGGCTGCCGCCGATGCTAAGCGCGGAAATGAAAAAAGCCGTAGTAGCCAGCGAGAAGGAAGTAATGTAAGCAGGAGACGGAGTATGAATTTAAACATGCTTCATAAGTTAAGTTACGGCATGTATATAGTTGCCTCTCACAAGGGCGAGAAGCTTAACGGACAGATTGCCAACACCGTCTTTCAAATCACATCAGAGCCGCCGACGGTTGCTGTGAGCATCAACAAGCAGAATTTAACACACGAATATATTAAAGCCAGCAAGGTTTTTTCCGTATCAGTACTTTGCCAAGCGACTCCCCTGCCCTTCATCGGGGGATTCGGGTTTAAGTCAGGACGGGACACGGATAAACTCAAAGGCGTGAATTATAAAGCGGGGATAACTGGTTCTCCGATATTCCTCGATAATACGAACGCCTATCTCGAAGTCGAGGTTATCCAAGATGTAGATGTCGGTACACATACTATTTTCATCGGAAGAGTTATAGCAGCGGAAATACTCACTGAAGACCCGTGTATGACTTACGAATATTATCACCAGGTCAAGCGGGGCACCACCCCTAAGACCGCTCCAAGCTATATCGCTAAAGAAAAATGAGGAGGTAAGGCGAATGGCGAAGTACGAATGCACCGTCTGCGGCTATATTTACGACCCGGAACTGGGCGACCCTGATAGCAAGATACCGCCGGGGACACCATTTGAAAAATTGCCTGACAACTGGGTATGTCCGGTGTGCGGGGCGGCTAAGAGTGAGTTTAAAAAGGTGGAATAAAAGAAGGAGATGGTAAATGGATAAGAAAAAAATAATCGAAATTCTAAACCTCGACATGCAAGATGAGCACGGCGCGATTATCCAGTACTTATCCCATGCTTATGCCATGGGCGAAGGCGAGATGTCCTGCGAAATCGAAGGGATTGCCCGAGATGAAATGAGACACCTGGACTGGCTGGCAGAGACTATCGCAGAGCTCGGCGGTAAACCCAGTCTAAGAAGAGGCACCCAGAATATGACCGGAAAGACGGTGCCCGGCTGGATGACTAACAATGTAGCGCTGGAAGACGGCGCCATCGAAGCCTATAAGAAGCATATAAAGGCAATTGACGACCCTAAGATAAAGAGGCTGCTAAAGCGTATCCTGGCAGACGAGCAGTCGCACCGCGGCAAGTTCGAGCATTTTATTATTAAAGCTAAAAAGGAAGGGATGAAGGACCTGCGCGGCAAGCGCAAAGACAGCGTAGCTAAAACACTGGACTGGGGCATCGGGCACGAATATACGGTCGTTTTACAATACATGTTCCATTCTCACATGACGAAAAATAAGGAAGCTAAGAAGCAGTTCGAGGACCAGGCGATTAACGAAATGCAGCATTTGGGTTGGCTTTCCGAAGAGATGGTCAGCGGCGGCGGCACCCCGACTATCGAGGCTACCGAGCCCGACCAATCCACCAAGCTGCCGGATATGCTAAAAGCGGATTTAAAAATAGAAAAGGAAGTAGCTAAGAAATATGATGAAGCCGCCAAAGAAACGGACGATGCCAGACTCAAGGAACTACTGCTACGTATAAGAGACCACGAGAAATATCATATAGACGTATTTAACGACCTGCTGAAGGAAGAGAAAAAGAAATAAATCTTTTAAAGATAACGGCAGAGGTATTGTTTAAGAAACCTTACCGCATTTAAGAAAAGTGACGAGACCTCTCTTTTTAAAGAGATATATACCCAAGACCAACAATATCAACAGGCCAATAATTTCAGGTATATAAACACGCGGGTCGGAGAATAACATTTCCCAGATATTGCCCGCCCAGCCTTCGAGTTTAATGGTTGGGAAACTAAAGCCCAGAATAGGCCAAAAAAGCGTAACCGGAGTCTGCCAGATTTCATCAAGGATAAGGTGCGCTAACGTACCAGCGGCGAGGGCAAGCATCCAGGCCCGCCGCTGCTTTTTATAGAGAAAAATACCGACGGCGGAAATAACGATGAAGAAGAGTAGCGTGTGCGAAAAAATCCGCCCGTTATTAAATGTGTCCCGGAAAATAAATTGCCCTACCGGCTTATCGATAATATCAGGGAGCAGGGAGCCGACTAAAAGCCAGCGGATATCAAGATAATGTGAAAGTGAAGCAAACCAAGATGGCTTACGATTCACAGCATCGGCTAGAAGAGTCGCCGCACCTAAAGTAATGCCGGGATGAGCAAATAAAAGCATGATGCTAAATCAAAAAGCAAAACGTAAAAGTCAAAACCACCTTTCGACAGGCTCAAGGCAAGCAAGCCTAAAAGTTAACACCGGATTAACTTTTTAAAGCCAATTCCTTCTTTCAATTAAATATAATATAATAACTATATAGTCTTTGGCGAGTATTGAGATGAAAGTTATCGGGCTCACGGGAGGAATAGGAAGCGGGAAGAGCACCGCAGCGCAATTTCTGGCAGAACTTGGAGCGGAAGTCATCGACCTGGATAAAGCAGGACATGAAGCGCTGAAAAAGGGGGGATTGGTTTATAAAAAAGTGGTTAAGGAGTTCGGGGAAGCGATTCTTGACTTTGATGGAGAAATCGACCGCGCCAGGCTGGGCAGGATAGTCTTTAAAGACCGCGAGGCATTGAAACGGCTAAATGCTATCGTCCATCCAGCCATCGATAAAGCAGTAGAGAATAAGGTTAGCGAGAGTCGCCGCAAAGGCATTAAGGTGGTAGTATTGGAAGCAGCAGCGATGCTGGAAGCGGAAAAGACCTGGCAGGTAGATGAGGTATGGGTAACGAAGTCAAATAAAAAAACGGTATTGAACCGGCTCAAAGAAAGGTCAGGCTATACCGAGGCGGAAGCGAAGAGAAGAATACGCTCGCAAATGACGGACAAAGAGCGTATAAAGCACGCTAATGTGGTGATTAATAACGATGGCACGCCGGAAGAGCTTAAGGCGAGGGTAAAGGTAGAGTGGGAAAAATTACTCAAGAGGTTATAAAAGAAACAGATTCTTACGCCTCACTGCTTTCAGTGTCAAAATGACCCTCGTGCGCTAAAACATCAGAAGGAAGCAATCCATGTATTTGACTCTTAGCTATAAATTTGATAGAATATATGTTTTGGGAGGCTGAAAATTTACGCGATAATTGAAACAGGCGGCAAGCAATATAAAGTAACCGAAGGCCAGACGATAGAAATCGAGCGATTGGCGGCGGAGGAAGGCGGCAGGGTTAAACTCGATAAGGTGTTAATGATTGCCGACGGCGATAAGGTCACTCTCGGCAAGCCCTATGTGGACGGAGCGAGAGTAACGGCCACGGTAAAGAAAAACGGCAGGGGCGATAAAATAACCGTTTTCAAGTATAAAGCAAAGGTGCGCTATCGCCGGAAGAAGGGCCACCATCAGCTTAATACCAGTCTTAATATCGATAAAATTCTCCCGCCGGGAGTCGAGGAGCCCAAGCCGGTAAAGAAAACCCAACCTAAGAAGACAGTAGAGGCTGTCAAGCCGGTGGAAAAAACACCGCCTAAGCCAGCGATAGAAGCCGTAGTAAAGCCGGTAAAGAAGACGCCGCGTAAGCCGACGGCAGAAGCTGTAAAGCCGGCAAAGAGAACACCGCGCAAGAAAACAGAGGAGAAAGCAGATGGCGCATAAAAAAGGAGCCGCCCAAAGTCGTAATGGCCGGGACAGCCAGAGTCAGCGGCTCGGTGTGAAGAGATTTGCCGGTCAGACAGTTAATGCCGGCACGATACTGGTACGCCAGCATGGCACGCATATTCGTCCCGGGATTAACGTGGGGGTGGGCAAGGATTATACCCTTTATGCCCTCATCGATGGGATTGTGAAATACGAGGCGACCAGTAATGACAGGAGAAAGGTCAGCGTACACACCAGCTGAAAGATATGAAAGAGAAAATACATCCGAAATTTTTTGACGACGCCGTGGTAATATGCTCCTGCGGCAACAGGTTCACCACCGGTTCGACGAAAAAGGAACTCAAGGTCGAGGTCTGCAGCAATTGCCATCCGTTCTTTACCGGAGAGCGACGCATGATGGATACAGCCGGACGCGTCGAGCGGTTTAAGAAACGCTATAAGATTGAAGGTTAAAGAGAAATCTATATTATATAAAGGGAGGAGCCCCGTAATTTCGGGACTCCTTTTTATTTGAGCAAGATGGCGGAGAAAAAGAAGTTCAATTACGGGGGCCAGGCGGTAATCGAAGGGGTAATGATACGCGGGCGCAGTTCCATGGTGACCGCCGTCCGGCGACCCAGCGGCGAAATAACCACCGATGTAAAACCGCTACCCTCCACTACTACGAGCAAGGCACGGCGTATACCTTTTATCCGGGGTGTGGTGGTACTCATCGAGGCGATGGTACTGGGGATTCAAAGCCTATATCATTCAGCCAATATATCAATGGAAGAAGAGGGGGTTAAGATATCCACCAAGGCAATCTGGGGCATGATGGCCGTGGCGGTAATACTGGTAGTCCTCCTGTTCTTTATCGCCCCTCTTTTTCTTACAAGCTGGATTAGCACGAACATACCGAACACGATTGTTTTCAATATTATCGAAGGCGTGATAAGGCTGGCGATTTTTATAGGCTACATTAAGTTGATTTCTTATATGCCCGATATTAAACGGGTCTTTACCTACCACGGCGCCGAGCATAAAGCCGTTAACGCTTTTGAGGCGGGCGTGCCGATGGAAGTCAACGCCATCAAAGGGTACAGTCGGGCGCATGTACGCTGCGGCACCAGTTTCTTATTTCTAGTATTCATAGTCGCCATCGTCATATTTACTTTCGTGGGACGCCAGGAATTATGGCTGATGGTAGTATCGAGAGTAGTGCTTCTCCCGGTTATCATGGGGGTAGGGTATGAGTTAATATACTTCGGCGCCAGGCATGCGAAGAACCAGTTGATGAAAATCGTACTCGCGCCCGGGTTGTGGCTGCAGTCCATGACCACCGGTGAGCCCGATGATAAACAACTGGAAGTAGCGATAGCAGCTATAAACAAGGCAGTGGAGATAGATGCTGCGGAGGAAGCGGCGCGCAGCGCTCAACCTAATCCCTAGCGGTTCTAGAGGTCATCCTTGGTCAAATCCCGGTAGAAACAGGTCTTGTTGCCGGTGTGGCAAACAGGCCCGGTGGGATTCGCCTTTACCAGCAGCGAGTTATTCTCACAGTTATATTTAATACTCTTGACTTTAATGATGTTGCCAGAGGTCTCGCCTTTGTGCCAGAGTTCCTGCCGGCTGCGACTATAAAACCAGACCTCTTTGCTTTTCATAGTCCGGCGTAACGACTCTTCATCCATATAGCCCAGCATCAACACCTCACCGGTGGCACTATCCTGAATGATGGCGGGAATCAATCCTTTTTCATCGAACTTTATATTTTTCATATATTACTATTTCCTAGATTAAATTCCATCAAATCTGGTCGATTTCCGAAATAGCCTGCTTTAGTTTTATATCTCCGGTGTAAAGTGCTTTACCTACAATTGCGCCTTCGGCGCCGAGCTTTCGCAGCATTTGTAGATGATTAAGCGTAGAGATACCGCCGGCGGCGATAACGGGCAGCCCAAGTTCATCAATCAATGCGGCAATCGCGGAAAAATTAGGTTCCGTCAGAGTGCCGTCGCGCTCAATATCGGTATAGATAAAGCGATTAACACCAATTTTAGCCATGGACTTTGCCAGTTCGATAGCAGTGAGGCCTGTCTGCTTAATCCAGCCGCGCGTGGCTATTATTCCATGGCGCGCATCGATGCCGACGATGATAGAATCGCGGAAGCGGCGGCAGGCGTCGGTGATGAGCTTAGGGTTTTCTACCGCCGCCGTGCCGAGGATAACGCGGTCGATGCCAATTTTTAAAAGCGCTTCAATTGTATCAATGTGGCGGATGCCGCCGCCAAGCTGGATGGGGATAAGTATTGCCCCGGCAATATTCCTGATAATTTCCAGGTTAAGTATTTCCCCAGAAGCCGCACCGTCAAGGTCGACAATGTGGAGGCGTGGCGCGCCCATTGATTGCCATTTTAAGGCGACATCAAGGGGGTCATCAGAAAACACCGTTTCCTGTTGATAATCGCCCTGATAAAGGCGCACGCATTTGCCAGCGCGCAAATCTATAGAAGGAATAATTTCTATGATAGACCTCTTTTTACCTAAACTATGCTGAAATTATAGCACCTCAATCTTGTTTAGACCAATCTATAACCGATTTTCAGGCCAATTCACGTTGACAATCAGAGTATATCATGATATAATATTAATAACCATCGACCGTCAAGGCGATGAGTTCAGAGCAAATACCTTAACAATATAGATAAGTCGCTTGGATCGGAAACGACCGAGACGGCAAAATAGGCAAGATTTAAGACGCCCTCTCTGTTATTTCGGAGAGGGTTTTTTGTTTAGGTTGAGAAGATGCTCAAAATAGGTTTTATCGGAGCAGGAAAAGTCGGCACTGCCCTGGCGGTCCTCTTAAGCCGTAAGGGTTATGAATATGTCGGCGCGTCCAGGCGAAGTAAAACAGCCGGCGGAAACAAGTCCAGGTTAATCAGCAACCTGCGTATTCTTAAAAACAATCAAGAGGTGGCGGATTCCGCCGAGATTATCTTCATCACCACGCCTGATGATGCTATAGGCAAAGTTGCCGCTGAAGTTCACTGGCACAAGGGACAGAGTGTTATCCATTGTAGCGGCGCCGATTCCGTAGGCATTCTGGAACCCGCCCGAAAATCCGGCGCTTTGGTTGGCAGTTTCCATCCCCTTCAGACTTTTGCCGGAGTCGAACAAGCCATCGAAAATATTCCCGGCTCGACATTTGCTATAGAAGCTGAAGAACCACTGCAAACAACTCTTAAAAAGATGGCTGAAGACCTCGGCGGAAACTGGATAATATTAAAAGCCGATGATAAAGTAGCTTATCATGCAGCCGCCGTATTTGCCAGCAATTACACAGTAGCACTGGTGAAAATGGCTACCGACCTTTGGAATACCTTCTCCATCCCTACCGACCAGGCTATTAAAGCGCTCCTCCCGCTAATACAAGGCACCCTGCATAACATCGAAACTATCGGCATACCGCAGTGTCTTACAGGCCCGATTGCCCGAGGGGATAAGGGCACGATACGCAAACACCTTAGCGAAATCCGCAAGAAAGCTCCGGAACTGCTTTTCCCATACAAAGAACTCGGATTACAGACAATTCCCATCGCTCTGGCAAAGGGGAAAATCAATAAACAGCAAGCCAGAGAGCTGGAAATGATATTAAGAGACAAAATCATTCAGGGGGAAGACAATGAGAATGATGTTAAAAAGTAAAATCCACCGGGCTACCGTAACCGACGCCAACATCAATTACGAGGGAAGCATAACTATCGACAGCAGGCTGATGAAGGCAGCGGATATAATCCCTTATGAGCAGGTGCATGTTCTCAACGTAAATAACGGCGCCCGCTTTACTACCTACGCTATCAAGGGAGGAGAAGGCAGCGGGGAAATTTGCTTGAACGGCGCCGCCGCCAGGCAGGGCGTCAAAGGCGACCTCGTTATAATCCTTACCTATACCAACGTGCCTGAAGAAGAATTGAAAGATTACAAACCCTTAATTGTACACGTAAATAAAAAGAATGAGATAATCGCCAAACTTGATGAAAGAATCTTTGCATAAGGAAACGTTATGCCAGTTACAATTAACCAGATAAAAGAAATGAAGCAAAATGGTGAGAAGATAGTAATGCTCACCGCATACGATTACGTCACAGCGAAGATCGTGGACGAAGCCGGTGTGCCTTTAATACTGGTGGGAGACAGCCTGGGCATGGTAATGCTAGGCTATGATTCAACAATTCCGGTGACACTTGAAGTAATGCTGCATCATACCAAGGCAG
>CAYGVP010000023.1:8551-13744 GCA_964353385.1 uncultured Dehalococcoidaceae bacterium | reverse complement strand
TCCTTTAGTTCCTGGCACGAAATGACCTGTAATTCTTGGATTATCTTTTGTTCCTGGTGGTATTGTTCTTCCAGTTAAAGCTCTTCCAAAATTTATCCACGCCCACCAAGGAGCTTTTTGATTTAATGTATTAATATTACCAACACCATAGCCAGGTAATCCACCTTCAGAAATTTTTTCAATTCCAATTTGGTCTTTTAAATGCAAACCAACAGATTTTGAAACTCTTTCTCTTGTATCATCAATAGCTTTATCTAATTCTTTTTTATGTGTTTCAGCTAATAATTTCGTATTTTCTTCGGATAATTTTCCAATAACTTGCTTAATAACATTAGGAATTTTATCTCCTTTTTGAACAAATAAAGCCTGAATCATTTTATATATCCTTCTTAAATAAAGTGATTTCAGTATAACTATCATCAAGATTTATCATAAGCATTTTCTTACCAACTGCATCATTATAAACATAAAATTCTTCATCTTTATAAACAATACGAGAAGCCAATTTAAAAAGATTTATATCTTTATTTTTAACAATTATTTTAATTGTTCCAATAGAAATAAGACCTAATTGACGGTAAACTAATTCATTACTTACCATTGGGCGAACCCAGGCTTTAACAGTTTGATAATTTTGAGTTCCTTTTGTATATCCAACATCTCTATATTTATCATAATTAGCAGACTTAATAGTAGCCCCTGGAAGATAAACAAATACCTTTTCAGCATAATCTGCCAAAATGTAATCAGCAAAATTTTTTCTATATTTTGACATTAAGCTGCCCTCATGAAAATATTATCTTCAAATTTAATAATACCAAAATAAGCTGTAAACTCCTTATCATCTGTATCAATTAAAGTAATTTCAAGATAAGATATTAAATGAAATAATTCAGTTAAATCTTTCTGAATATGTATAATAAAATTACCATCTTCTTCATCATCAAGTATTTCGATTTCATCATCTGAACCGCCGTTATTTTCAGTATTTAATTTTAATGAAGAATAAAAACGGTCAAATAACTCCGCATGAATTTTATAATCAGAAAGGTCTAAATTGACATGAACCTCGATGTCTATTGAATTCTTTCTAAAAATTTTATCTGGTATTGAAATTGAAGTTTCTATATTCATTTTTTCTCCCTAAATTAATTTACATCTTCTCTTAAATCTTCTTCAAAAGATAATTCTCCATACCAAGTAGTAAATTGTGTCATTGCTTTTCCAATTAAATCAGATTTACTTTCTTTTTCCGTTGCTGTAACAGTAAAATCTTTGGTTCTTATTTCTATATTATGTGGGTCTGTTACAATAGAAGTTATAATCGCAATCTCATAAACTTCACGCACTGTAGGATTTATACCATTAATTGTTAAAACTTCGGTTCGTGCATCATTAAGTTTAAATATTTTTCGATAGCCATATTGGGAGAAATATGCTAACGCATTTTCAAGATAATCAGTTAATTCAGAATCAGAATATTTATCATAATAAGAATATGTAACCAGAATAATATCATTCGTAGAAAGAATTGCCGTTATAGTTAAAATATTTGTGCTAGAATTATACGAATATCCTGTAGTTAATAATCCTCCATTTTTATAGACTTTAATAGTGGATGAAGAAACAAAATCTTCAGTTAATGTAAAATTCGCATCACCTTTAAATATATACGAATCTCTACCTGTAGTATTTAATCTATCTTTTAATAATCCACGAACTAATCTTAAAATGGTAGAAACATCATTCCAATTTGCCATATTATTTTTCCTTTTTATTCTAAATCATCTGATTTAAAGGAATAAAAATTCCTTTTTTCAAATTTATAACAATAAATATTTTTATCATTTTCTACACGAATATATCTAATACCGTTCTTATTAAAAGTTCGATTTAAAAAATCATGCCGAGGTAAAGAAAACCAATAAATTCCATTTAATTTCCAACGTAAACATTGAATAAATTCTTCGGCTAATCGCCAATTATTTACTAAAATTTCAATAAATTTTTCTTTTTTATCATTTACAATACGATGTTCAATCCATGCAACACCAGATAAATCTTTTGCTTCTTTAATTAAAGACGGTAATCCACTTTTTATAATTTGTTTTGCTTTAATCGATGCTTCTGGTAATGAAATGTTTAATTTTTGGGCCAAATACATCGAAATTGATGTTAAATCCTTTGTGGTACAATATCTTATCATTTTATTATCTTTTTGTTAATAGATTAATTTATTTTTGGAGAGGGGCTGTAATATTATACAACCCCTCAAAAACTTAATCTTGAATTAATTCAAGAATTATGCTCGAACAAACTTTGCACAAGTATAACTATTTGTAACAACAATACCAACTTGTTCCAAACCAGCAATACCTTTTGCAAATTTTTCAACCGTAGCAACAGGTTTATTAGTACCAGTTACGATAACAGCTCGTTCTTTATTGACGATAGTTGTATCAACTATGCCATTAAGAATAGTGCCATCAATCTTTCGACGAACAAAATATCCAGGCTTATTCTTTTTGCTATCAGATACAGCCACTAAATAAGCGGTATCAGCATCAAGAACAACCGTCGGACTTCCATCAATCGTAACATCCAATGCTTCTAAAGGAATCCACATATCAACAACATCTTTAATATTGACAGGTGAATATTTATTAGCATCATATTGCATTAACTCTACATCTTCAGTTACATTAGCACCAGTAATAAGAACGAGAGTTTTTCCATATTTACGAATAGCTTTTCTCATCTCTACCAATTTAGGATAATCAAACTTTACTTTAGTAGAATCTAACCCAAAAACATTACCACGTGCAACAGCAGCAGCGTCGATAAGGGCGAGAACAGCATAGATTTCTTCACGATTTAAAGCTTCCTGAATATCTTCGGCATAGAGGTCAAGAACGTTCATATCACCATTCAATAACTCATCTAAACAAATGTAATAATCAGGTGTAACGATTGTGGTAAAAGCCAAATCATTACGAGTTGCAGGGCTTACAGCTTGCTGTGTAACATTGCAATTACCAGAAAGAATATAAACCTTCTTCACAGGGAGCGTTGGTGTAAAATAATACACATGCTCATGTGGTTCAGCAGTAGCTACGTTCATAATAGCAGAAATCATTTCAGGAATAGGAAGTTCAGGGTCATACGATTCATTTAAAACCGAGGCCAACTGCTCTTCACGATTTGCACTGAAAGCAATCTGCTTCATTTGTTTCTGTGCAGCTTCCAACTCTTCTCTTGTAACTTGTTTCTTAGTCATTTTTTAAATCCTCCTAGATTTTTATACTACTATTTTTAAAATATTAAATTATTTTCGATTAGTTCTTCGTGATTTCAAAAGTTTACCAATCGCACTTCCAGATTCTTCAGAAGCATCAAGGGTTTTATGCCCAGTAGCTAAAACTACAGGTTCTTCTTTAGCTGCTTCTATTTTTTCCTTTTTTACGGCTTCTAAATCGGCTTTAATAACTTCAATTTCTTTTTCTTTTCCAGAAATCTGTTCTTTTAAAGCAGCGATTTCTTTTTCATAACTAGCTTTTACTTCTTCCATTTGAGCATAAGTATAGGTTACTTCTACCATTTCTTTACGTTCTTCTTTAACTACATCATCAACTTTACGAACTGTTTCAGTTTCGACTTTGATAGTTTCAGAATTTTCTTTCATGGTGTCGGTAACAACTTGCTTGGTTTCAGTAACAACCACAACATCTTTGGGAGCTTCGGCAACCACTGGTGCAGCAGCAGTTTCTTCAACCTTTGGTGCTTCGACCACAGGGGCTTCAGCGACAACAGGTGTTTCAACTTTTGCTTCAACAACGGGAGCTTCAGGAGTTACTGTAGCAGTTTCTTCAACCTTTGCTTCTTCAGCTTTTGGTTCTTCAACTTTTGGAGCTTCAGCAACAACTGTTTCTTCAATTTTCTTCACTTCGTCTGCCATTAGATTTAGTACCTCCAAGATTGATTTTTGGGAGTTTTGGTTATTAGCAAAAATTAAACTTTGTCTTTCCATAGTAAGTTTTTCTTGCAATTTTTTAGTAGCCATTTCAAAAACTCTGGCTTTTTTGCAAGCTGGTTTCACACCAAATAATAAACCAGCACCAGTAAAGTAATAGTCGTTTAATCGTTTTGTACCATCGGCTAACTTATCCTGGCTTTCTACATCGGCAGAAAGCTCAAACGACATAGTTAGCTTTCCTTTTGCAAATAATTCCATTGCGGAATCGTATTCTTCTTCATAAATATCCTTAAAGAAGATACATGTAATTTCAATTTCCTTATCTTTATTTATTAAAGCGTCAATAGTATGACCTAAAACATTATCGGTTCTTAAATGATTACGATTAATTTGAGTTCCAACCAATGTTGATATAGCTGCATCTGTTGCTTTAGCACCTAAACGAACACCGTTAGCGTTTGGTTTTTCAATTTCTGCTAAAATACTCTTAAAAATACCTAATGCTGGATGGGGCATTTGGATTCCTTTTGCTCTTGCTATTTCATAAAGAGCTTCGGTATCAGATGCTACAATTTTTGCTGTTAATTGTATATTTTCTCTATTCATTTTCTGTTTCCTCACTAGCGTCTTTTTTAACCCATTTATCTCCGACCTTCTTATATTTTTCTTTTACTTGATGCCATGCTGCTTTCCTTGCTTGTTCTTCATCTTTAGTTTCTTCATATACTGCATTAAATGTTCGAATCCAAAGATTTCTAGCTCCAACTGGAAGATTTTTAAGTTGAGCTGGATAATTATCTTTTGTATAAGGTGCTTCTAAATATTCTTCAGAAGCTTCTTCATCTTTCTTTTTACTATTCTTTTTTTTAGGTACTTCGTTTGGTGTTGGAACTCTTGGGTCAGTGTCAAAAGTTGTGTTACTATCCTGGTTTAAAATTACTCTTGGGAAAAATAAATCTTCATCACCATTATCAGCTTCTTGTTGTCTACGTTTCTTACTAATCTCAAAATCATAACCACCAGGTAATGCACCAAACGCATCTTCAATAGATAAAATACCAGTATTCACATGGTCTTTAACAAGTTTTCTCATATTATCTGTTAAAAACGCTTTAACAACACCAGGAACAATTCGAATATCTTGCCCCATATGTTTAGGATGAAGTTGTGAATTTTTTTCTATAATTAAATCTAAAACTTCTTCATAAAGAGCCTTTGCA
>CAYGVP010000023.1:0-8541 GCA_964353385.1 uncultured Dehalococcoidaceae bacterium | reverse complement strand
CTTTGCATCATTTACACCTTTAATAATTTCTTCAACGAGAACTTTCGGATTTAAAATCGCTTCTTGCCTATCACTAGAAAATCCTTGTAATTCAACTAAACCTAAACCACAAAGAAGGTCGTTATTAACAGGTTTAACAACGCTTTCATTAAAAAACTTAGTTAAATCTGGCATTAAATGTTCTAAATTTAGGTCGTATCTTCCTTTTAAAATCATATCACCAGAATCATGTTGATATTTTTTATTTCGTTTAGCTTGTTTTAAAGATTCTTTAACATTTGATAATTGACCTTCAATATCTCCCATCATATTTTTAGCTATCAAAGTAGCATCTCCAGCACGAAGTGCTAAAATATATGGAATCATTTCTTCAACCACTTCAGATTGTTTACTAATTAACATCTTTTTAAGCATAGCGTTATGAAGAACACCTTTTGAAACTAAATATTGGGTTGGGTATCCTTCATATTGACAATTAAATGGTTTTCTAATAAGAACCGTTTGTTTATTTGTTGACTTAATTTCATTATCATCTGACCCTAAATAATATTTTTTACCGTTTAAAGTATTAGAATCACCACCAACAAGAACAACACCGCCATCAGAAAACCACATAGTTTTTGGAAGAATCATTCCGTTTATTTTATCCCAAATAATATTAAGAATAATAAAAGATGATTTATATCTTTCACGTAAATATTGTTCAGTTAATGATTTTAATCCTCTTGGCATGTCGAGACTAATATTTGAATTTAATTTATGAGTTGACCAATCTTGTAAAGCATATGTAAGGTTTTGATTATCTGTTACAAAATTCATATCAACTGAACCAGTTGTAACCATAAATTCATAAATTGTTTTAACAATACCAGTATAATCATTATCTAAAAGTTCGTTAATTTTTTGTTGTCTTGATGCAAAATCATTAGGAACTCGAATTTGAGATGATGTACCATTTAAAAGACGAGAAATAATTTGTCTAAAGAATTGTTCTGAACTTACATTATAAGGCATCGTTTTTTCCTTTATTTAAATAGTTTACTACATTTAATAAAATCTTTTATTAAAAACCTGCAACAAAATTAGATTGTAAAGAAGGTTTTGTTAAATTTGCAAACTCACACTGGAACCTCGCAATCGCCATACATTGAAAACTCTGTAAAAGATGGTCTGTACTGGTCGTTCCAAATCTTTTTGATGTTCCTGTCATAACTGAAAAATAATTAGCAAATTCTCTTAAAAACTTTTCACTATGTGGAACTTCACATAAACCATGATACAAAATCTTTTCCAACTGCATTACCGCAAAATCAATTGTTCTTTCTAATTTATAAACTGGATTACCTTTATCATCATATTTAATCGTTTGGTCGTCATTCATCTCAAATCCAATAACCATTTTGGAATTAAACATGCAACGTATAATCTTATCTTGTGGAACACCTAAAATTATTAACTCATCAGCAATAGACCGTCCTTCACCAGAAGTACAATCTAAAGAAATAACACAATTTTCCAATTTATCATAGAGCCACTTAAAAACTTTCGCCTGTTCCTGGGTAGTCAACATATAAAGTGAAATATTATATCTCCACTTTAAAAGTTCATTATTACCAAAAAATATACAAATCTCACTTGGTGAACCAGTAGTACCAATATCGCTTGCGATAATCGATATTTCTGCTGGCTGTTTATCAACAATTAAAATTTTATCAAATTTATAAAATGATTCTTTTCCAACTTCAAATTGTTTAATACGTTTTTTGGTTGTATAAGAATTTTCCTTTATACGAGCCATATCAAACATTGAATTAGCACCTTCAATTGCCTCGCCCAATACATTTAATTTATACATTGGTGAAGTTTCACCATCGTATTCTTCAATTTTTTCAGCCTTAGTCTTTTCATCCCAATCTTGTCTAACATATTGTGGCATGTTGCAAATCCAATTACGTTTAGATTCATCTCTAAGAATCTTTCCAAGAGGAGAACCTAATCTTATATCTGGAATACCAGCTAGTCTTTCAATACATCCCTCACTAGACATAGCATCTGCCATTTTTTTACGGCCTTCTTCACTCATATAACTAACTTCGTCATAAATATTCTTCTTAACGTGTAAAGAGTGAAATGCTGTTCCTGGGTCTGGCGAATTAATATTTTCATTGCGGCCATACATAACATGGCCTAATATAGTATCAATTTCCATACCACCACCAATAAAACGAACACATTCTTTACCTTTTCTACGATATAATTCGAAAAGAGGATGATGATTTGCTAAAGTGGCAACTGGAGTAGCAATTTTCTTTAAATGGGCAAAATCAAATGAAGCTAAACAACTTTCATCTGCTTCACCATGTAATAATGTAAGAAACGCATCAATTACAGCAAAAAGAGATTTACCTAAATTTCTAGCTGCAACATTAATTAAATATCCAGCACCTTGTTTATTATGAAAATTTTCTTTTGAAGAAAGTTTATCGTCATTAGCATATTGATATGAATAATCCAACATACTATGCTGGTAAGGTCGAAGTTTTATCAATGAACAATCTGGCTCACTCCATACATGTGGAGCTTTAATATTTTCAGGAATTAAGCACTCTGTCATAGCTAATGGAGAGTACCAACATTCCATGAATTCAATTTCATCATTTGTTAATTTTTTAAATAACACATTTAGACCCTTGGTAATTGGTCTGGTTGTTTATAATTTAATCCACTTCTTACAGCAAAATTTACACTATAATCTTTATTTCCACCAGCAAACCGATATTCTGTTCCATCAGTTTTTTCACGAAGAATTTTCCATGAACCATCAGCTTTACAGAATCCATAATAATTAAAACCAGCTTCATTTTCACGAATATCTGTAATATCAAATCCACTTAAATTATTTTCTAATGACATAAAATTATCTCCTATTATAATTAATTTTCTAATAAAGCAGTAGCGTGTATTTTACATCTTTTATTATTTGTAATAAAAATTTTATATTTTACTTGAGTACCAATAGGTTGACTTGATACATTAATTGATGTTATTAATATTTCTTTAGTTAAGTCAAACATTCCTTCATTGGTCAAAATACCTTGTGTCCAAGTAACACCATTATTTCGTGATACATAAACTAATAAATCTGTGTTTAAAATAATAGAATCTATATCTTCTTTTAAAATAATTAATCTAATATTTGATGGCTGTATATTAAAATTAAAACTTTTAGAAATTAATGTCATTTCTACTATATCTACAGATTCCATCATTTCAATTTCCCATATTCCACAAAATTGTTGGTCAACACGATATGAAGATGTAATATATATTCTATAATATCGATACGAAATTGAATTCTCAAAAAGAAATTCTTGCCATGTTTCACTAGCTGCTGCAATACCTGTATAAATAGTAGTCCAATCAGAATAATTATTAGACCCCTGAAATTGAAAATCTTTAACCATTACCCCAAGTTCATTCATGGGTTTAAAGCGTAATTTTTCAATTTTCTTTTCGTTTCCAACACCAAAATCATAACCAATCCAATGTGGTCTTAAAGTCGTTACATACCAAATAGTAACTGGCGACCAATCAGAATCTAAATCATCAAAAGCTAATGAAGGTGTATATTTTGCATAATAACTATCAGCAAACGCTGTTCCACCAACACATAAATCTATAGTATAACCTGGCGGTGGAGGCGAATAAAAATTACCTACATCATATGTTTCATTAATAGAAGCGATTGTATCAATACCATCTTCATTATTATAACAATCAACTACACCATTTAATAGTGTCATAAAAGTTCTATCTGATTCTTTAATATAATTAAAATTAAAAATTATTAAATTATATATATTTTTTAAAAGTTCAAAAGAAGATACTTCTGTGATACCATTTTTATCTAATTTTGTGTCAGTGTCTTGAGTATGTTTTTTAGAAATCGCATCAGCAACATCTGTATCAGCTTTTACATCTGTAATAATAGTAGCTTCTGATTTATTATCAACATCACTTAAACCAATATCTGATTTAGATACATTATGCGGATTTCCTGAAATAAGACCGCTATGAGTATATCCTGCCTTTGCTTGAGAAGCCGATACAGCATTTACTCCTCCAGTATCAAGTCCTTGGTCTGTTCCTTGAGCATGGTCTAAAGAATTGCTATGTTTTTTAGAAACAGCATCATCTATATCTGCAACCGATGAAGTGGGCTTTCCATCTATCGAACTCCACTTAAGGTCGATTATATCCCCTTGGTCAACCCATTGCGTTCCATCCCAAACATAAAGATGCCCTGTATCATTTGCAATACGAGCATCGTTAAGAATATTTCCAATTACTGGTAAAGAAACAACGTTAGCCACTCCATCTTTAAATGTGATAATTGTCCCTGTAGGAACTAAATTAAAACTTCCTGAAATTGGATTAAATTTTTGTTTATGTAAACTCATAATTGTTTACCTTTTTATTTCAATTTTAATAACATTATTTTTGGTGAAGGGCTGAATTAATCAACCCTTCTTTATAAATTACGATAACCCTTGCATTAATCTTTCTTGCATTAAATCGCTCATATCATAAACACCTTGGTCAACCCATTTACCATTAAGATAAACGTGAAGATGGTCGGTATCTATACATACTCGAACATCTCTTTCAGTATTACCAGATATAGGAAGGTCTGTTTGCGTAGCAACAGAACTACGAAAATTAATTTCCATTTCGGTTTCAATCTGAATATTTTGTCCAAGTAAAGCATTAAATTCTCTTGTATATATTTTCATTTTAGATAACTCCTATAAATTTTATTTTTAAAAGAGGGCTATCTTTATTTATAACCCTCCATATTATCTTTTAAATTATCTCCAATTCATACTTACGCCACGAATTCGACAATCTTTATTATTCTGTGTAGTTAACTTCCAAACCATTAATTCTCCGTTTGGCTGTGACTGTAAATCAACACTTCCTGTGAAGAGATTAAGCGTTCCATCTCCGAATTCCTGGTCTTTAGCAATTATACATGGTGTAAAAGTTGTACCACCATCTCTTGAGATTTCAATCTTTAAATCTACATTTGATTCCATAACATCAATGTCCTCTTCAAAGATAACAACACGTGCTGACGTAGGAACATAATTTGCCACATAACCAACTGATTGAAGAACCATATTTGGAACAGTTTGAACGTTTAAGGGAAGTAACAATTTTGTATAAGAATCAGAACTATACTCAACTGATGGAGGTGTAAATGCAGCCGACCATCGAGCAATTCCTTTTGAAATACGCACTTCTTCAATAAAGCCATTAAATAAATTTAAAGGCGTATATACTGAAGTTCCTTCAGTAAAAATAGCACCGTCGAAATAGACAGATGTGTTTATACCTTGAAGATAACAATAAAGATTAATATATAAAGGATTTGCTGCTAATGTTACTGTAACTGTAAGAAATTTCCAAGTTGAATCGCCAGGATGAAATGAAGAACTTGCTCCAACTCCATTAGAAATAATAGATAATTTTGCTCTATTTGAAACGGTAGCATAAACCCAACAACCAAATGTTACAGTTCTATTAGCCCAATATACTGAACCTTTTGGATTTATAACATTAGTATATATAAAACAATTATTATCTACTCTTGTTAATTTTGCTGAATAAGACCCTTCTTTAATTATTACTGCTTCTCTTGATATTGTTGAACCAGAACCAGCTAAAGTCCATCCATCAGGAGCAACCAATTCTCCAGCCGACCAAGTTTCAAAATCACTATTTGTGATTTGATTTGTTTGTATATATGCACCAATAGTTAAATCTTTGATTCCATTATTAATAACAGAACCATTAAGTGAAGCTCCAAGAATACCATTCACATAAAGTTTAATAATTCCGTCTTTTTGAACTATTGCTATGTGATACCATGTTTCTAAACTTAATGTGATAGGAGCAATAACAGAAGCTCCATCGATTATTGTGTATTTTAAGTATTTGTTACTTGTTCCATCTAAAGTGAGTTTCCAACTATCATCTTGCCCAATAATATATGTATCTAAATCGGTTAAAGAAATTGGGTCTATCCATAAATCAACTGTATAATCTGATAAAGTCATTTCAGTATATTCGTTGATTTCTGGTGTAAAATTTGAAGTCCATCTTGCGATACCATTCGAAATTCTTAATTCATCAATATAACCACGAAAATTTCCACCACCACCAATAAAAAGTTTATATTGGTCTATATTAGAAGAATCGATAGCAGAAGGCCACGATTTAGTACCTTTAGCTATACCATCAATATAAATGGTAAATATACCAGAAGCTCGAACAAGAGCTATATGTCGCCATGTATTATTAGTATATTCACCTACAGTACCAACAGCAATATTATTTCCACCGTTACCTGCAAAATAAACTAAAAGGCCACATCCATTATTAAAAGCAAACATTATATTATTAGACTGTCCATCTTGGCCTATACCTAGAACATACTGTACAGCACTACTGTCAGCAGCTTTCATCCAAAAATCGATTGTTAAATCTCCTGTAAAATTCCAATCCGGTTGAATTTCGGTAGCAGGAATCCATAATCTAGCTGCACTAGACCCAAAATATGCCGAATGAGAACCAAATTTTTTAACACTATCCGAAAACGTTACTTCGCCAGATGGATTTGTAACAGTTTTTGGAACAGCAGAACTATCAATAATATTATTATTAAGATGTAACATTAGTTTTGTATAACTATCAATACCACCGCCTCCACCACCAGAACTTAATTCCGTTAACATCCAATCATCACTATCTGCTAAACTTAAATAAGAATCAATACCATCTAAATAAAGAGAAGCATTGCCAAAAAGAGGATTATTACCACTCATTCTAGCATTTCCATTTACTGTTACTTCATGTTCAGAATCAGATTCATCCATAATTTCAGGAGTTGGGGCTGGAGTAGTTGCTGTATTATACGCTTTAGTCATTGGAGTAAAAGTTGTGGTATATCTTTCTGTGTTAGATAATCTGATTTCATCTAAATGACCATTTAAATAAGCTGTATCCATTTTTCCAAAGAAAACAATTGCTTGAAAATAACTACTTTCTTCAACATGTTCGACAGATGTAGCATCTAACACACCATCAATCCAAATTTGAAGATACCCTCCAACTTTTTGAATTGCGACATGATGCCAAACGTTATCACTAACAGTTGAAACACTTTCAACAATGATAGGTGTTTCAGTCATTCCCATGTCTGAAATAACAAGAACGTTAGCATAAATATGACCATTTGCTAATCTTTGAATAGAAATAACTTCGCCAGCATCGTAATCATCGTAATCATCTGAATAAGCCTGATTTGCCATAATTGGCTGAAGTCCAGAAACCAATGAATAAAACCAAAAATCTAAGCACATAGGGTCAGCATAGAAATCTGATTTTCCATATTTTCCCATAATAAGACCAGAAGCGTCGCTAACAGCTAAAGAACTTGATGTTCCATTAAATTTAATAGAACCAGTTCCAAATTTCTTAATAGATAAATCAACTTTTGCATTTGAAGAAATTAATGGTTGTCTTAATAAATCCACAAAAGTAGTGCTATCTTGTATACCGTCACCATGAATTAACATCTTGGTGTAAATATCAAGGTCGCCTTTATTTGGAAGATAATAACCACCATTAGTATTTTCTTGAATGTTTACATAAGTCTGATTTTCACAATCTTCAACTTCTAAACCAGAATCTTCTTCTGTAAATTGATTAATAACACCATCAAACATTTTAGCTAAAGACGACCAATAACCTGTTAAGGTATTGAAAGCTAATAAAGCGATATTAATAGATAAACCAGTAACAACTTTAACAGCATTGTCAATATCTAATGCTGTTGAATAAGGTGAGCCGATTAACTCTGCATAAGATGCGGTAGTCACTTTGTTCCAATCCGTCAAGTTACCGCTTGATGTAACAAGCATCCATGTATATGCGTCACCTGTATCTGTACTAATACGAAGGTCGCCCAAAACATTTCCTGTAATGGGTAAACTTGCATATGTAGCTACTGGTGAGCGTAATTGTCCTAGAGGTTGAATGAAAGCCATATTATTTATCTCCTTTAAATTCTATTTAAATTTTTACTTATTTCCAATTTAATCCAACGGCACGAATCAATAAATCTTTATTATTGTGAGTTGTTATTTTAAAACACACTTCTTTTCCATTTGGCTGCAAATGTAAATCTACTGTTCCAACTAAAAAGTTAACATTATTATAAATTGAACCCCAAACAACTTCTTGATAAATATTAAATTCATATTTTAAATCTGTTGCTTGTGTAAAAGTTGTACCGCCATCTCTTGAAATATAAACCTTAATATCGGTATTGGGCGTAATTGTTTCAACAACTTCAGGTTCATAACTTAAAACCGCATCTTGTTCAAAAATAACTATGCGAGCTGAAGTAGGAATCGAATCTGCTTCATAACCATTAGATTGAATAACCATATTATTACAAGGAGCATCTTCTTGAGG
>CAYGVP010000022.1:10868-13924 GCA_964353385.1 uncultured Dehalococcoidaceae bacterium | reverse complement strand
TATAGAGTCGCGGATTAACTTTACAGCCTTACGATAGTCGGCTACCGAGTAACGCCGCTTCATTCTCTGGAGAATAGCATCGCTACCGCTCTGGAGAGACAGGTGGAAATGGGGACATAAGCGAGAATTCTGCCATAGGCTTACCAATGCGGGGGAAATCTGGTGGGGCTGGAGGGAGGAGAGACGTAACCGAGGTACAGGGGTATCGGCGAGAATACGGCTGATAAGTCCTTCCAGATTAACGCCGTTACATTCATAAGAGCCGATTTCCGTGCCAGTCAAGACCACTTCACGATAGGCGTTGGCGACGAGTCCCCGTACTAAAGCTACTATCTTTTCCGCCGGCACATTTTGTATATGACTCCGCACGAAAGGCACGATGCAGTAGGCGCAAAAGTTCTGACAGCCGTCCTGCACCTTAAGGAAGGCGCGGGTGCGGCGGACGGCATGGGGGCCGGAGGGAGGAGTAATAACATCCTGCGGATTTGCCGGCATACCCAAAAGGTTGAGAAGATTCATCTTGCGGTCGTTGCCGAGGACAAGCTCCACGCCTTCGATTTTAGCGATTTCGCCGGGCGCACGGTGGGCATAACAGCCGATGGCGATAAGGCGGGCGGAGGGATTACGGCGGCGGGCGAGACGAAGCAAATGGCGCGATTTACGGTCGGCGACATGGGTGACCGAGCAGGTATTAAGGATATAGATATCAGCTTTTTCCGAAGGTTCAACCAGATGATAGCCGGCAGTTTCAAGCTGTCGGGCAAGAGTCTGTATCTCCGCCTGATTCAGTTTACAGCCAAGGCTGTCTAAAGCAATAGAGGGGGACTTGATTATTTCATTCATAAAAATAGAGGGGGCATTAAAAATTATACCGTTATAGCTGGATGGAGGTCAAAAGGATAATCTCAAATCTCAAAAGTCAAAGGTTAAAACCATAACTTAAAGGTTCAAGGTGGGGGGAAAGAGGGAGGAGAGCAAAATCCCTCTGTCTCTCCCCTTCGGCTAGCTCACTTCGTGGTGACTCAGTGGAACCAGGGCAGGCTCTTTACGAAAGGGAGACATTGCCGCCCGAAGACAATTCACTACTTTCAGGATGAAAATGGGGCGCACAATGACAGTGGAAGGCGGATTGGAATAGCAGCCAAACTTGAAAATAAGCATAAAATATGTTAAAAATTAGATATAAATCCCCTTTAGTTTACGTTCTTCCCAAACGCAACAAGGAGGTAGCAAACATTAATAATCAATACAATAGAGTTGTAGTTACCAGCATCGGGGCGCTAACGCCGCTGGGGCTGGATATGGCAACAAATTGGGAAAACCTCATCGCCGGGAAATCCGGCGTAGGTTATATAACGCTTTTCGACGCTTCAAAGATGAAGGTAAAAATAGCCGGCGAGGTCAAGGGGTTCGACCCCAACAACTATATTAACCGTAAGGATATCCGGCGCATGGACCGCTTTGCGCAACTGGCGGTAGCCGCAGGCTTCCAAGCGGTCAAGGGCGCCAATCTGAAAATCGATGACAGCAACAAGGACGACATCGGCGTGTTCATCGGGAGCGGCATCGGCGGGATGACCACATTATTCGACCAGGCAAGAGTACTGGTGGAAAAGGGGCCGGACAGGGTGAGTCCTTTCCTGGCGCCGATGATGATTGCGGATATCGCCGCCGCTCAAATATCGATAGCGCTGGGTGTTAGAGGACCCAACATGTGCATGACGTCAGCCTGCTCCAGCGGATCGGACGCCATAGGTCTAGCAGTCGAATACATAAAATTCGGCAACGCGCAGGTAATGATTGCCGGCGGCTCCGAAGCGATAATCAATCCCCTGGGTATAACTGCCTTCAGCCAGCTAAAGGCACTTTCTTCAAGGAACGACGCGCCGGAAAAAGCTTCGCGTCCCTTCGATAAAGACAGGGACGGCTTTGTCCTCTCCGAGGGGGCCGTGGTTTTAATACTGGAAAAACTGGAGCACGCCCTGAACCGCGGCGCCAACATTCTGGCGGAAATTGTAGGCTACGGGGCTACCGCCGACTCGTTCCACGTAACGCAACCGCTGGAAAGCGGCGAAGGGGCTGCTAAAGCGATGCAGCTGGCGATGAAAAGGGGCAATATCAAGCCCGAGGAAATAGACTATATCAACGCGCACGGGACATCCACGCAGTTGAACGATGCCATGGAAACCAAAGCGATTAAAACTACCTTTGGCGAGCGCGCCTACAAGATACCTATCAGCTCTACGAAGTCGATGACGGGGCACCTCATCGGCTGCGCCGGCGCGTTCGAACCGGCGGTCTGCATCATGACAATTTTAAAGGGTATAGTACCACCGACGATAAATTACGAAAATCCCGACCCTGTCTGCGACCTGGATTACGTGCCCAACAAAGCACGCATGGTCAAGGTCAACACCGCACTGACGAACTCCTTCGGTTTCGGCGGACACAATTCGGTACTTATTTTAAGGAAATATACCGAGGCATAAATGTGAGCCATTGTAGCTGGAAACTGCTGCCACAGGTGGAAGTCCTCACCGCTAAGGACAGCAAGTCAAGTTACCCTCCGCTATTAATACAACTGCTGCACAACCGGGGCATCACCAGACCGGAGGACATTCCGTCTTTTCTCGCCAGCGACCGCAGATTAATGGGCGACCCGCTGCTGTTCGCCGATATGGAAAAGGCGGTTGCCCGAGTTTACCAGGCACTGATTAAAGGCGAGACAATCGGCGTTTACGGCGACTTCGATGCCGACGGCATCACCGCCACCGCTGTCATCGTCCAGGGTTTAACGCTTCTCCAGGGAAAGACCATCCCTTACATACCACACCGCCAGAGGGAGGGACACGGACTGACCACATCTGCATTGAAAAGGCTCCAGGAACAAGGCGCGAGCCTGGTGATATCCGTCGACTGCGGGATTACGGACGCGGCGGAGGTAAAAAGGGCAATGAATATGGGGCTGGATATCATCGTCACCGACCACCACAGCCCGCTGGAGGAAATCCCGGAGGCTTTAGCGGTAATCAACCCCAAGCTGAAAGACTCGAAAT
>CAYGVP010000022.1:0-10768 GCA_964353385.1 uncultured Dehalococcoidaceae bacterium | reverse complement strand
GAGGAAATCCCGGAGGCTTTAGCGGTAATCAACCCCAAGCTGAAAGACTCGAAATACCCATATACCAATCTGGCGGGGGTAGGGGTGGCTTTTAAGCTACTGCAAGGGCTATTCCGGAGTCTAGGCAAAGAAGAGCAAATCAATATCTTAACGGACCTGGTAGCGATAGGCACCATCGCCGATATGTCACCGCCGCTGGGAGAAAACCGTTTCCTTATAAAAGAAGGACTAAAAAACATAAACGCCAACCCGCGACCCGGCATCAAGGAACTGATAAACCAGATGCGGCTGGAGGCGGGCAATATCGACGCGGACAGAATAGCCTGGGTCATTGCGCCCTGCCTTAACGCCGCGGGCAGGCTCGCTGACGGATTGACCGGCTATAATCTCTTGATGACGGAGTCGGATAAGGAAGCACAGGAACTGGCATTGTGGCTTGCCAGGAAAAACGAGGAAAGGCAGCAGCTGACCACCAGCACACTAGCCAAGGCGAGAGAGCAGGTTATTGCCATGGGACTGCCGCCGCTATTAGTAACCGCCGACAAGGAATACCCGATGGGCGTTACCGGGCTGGTGGCAAGTCGATTATCGGAAGAATTTTACCGTCCGTCCATTGTAATTCACATAGCGGAAACGGTCTGCCACGGGAGCTGCCGCAGCATCCCGGAGTTCGATATTATTGCAGCATTAAGTAAATTCAGCAGATATTTTACGCGTTATGGCGGACATGCGGCGGCAGCCGGTTTTACCATGCCGACGAAGGACCTGCCGCAACTGGAACAGGATATATCTACGTTTGCGGCGGAAAAACTGACCGGGATTGAACTGCGGCCGCACCTGAACATCGACGCCGAGGTCAAGTTGGACAATCTCGGAGGGGAAACATATCCGACCACACAGATGCTGTCGCCATTCGGGCACGGCAACCCGGTGCCTACGTTTTTGAGTCGTGGTGTGGAGGTGGTGGAAAGGCGTACCATGGGCAACGGCAACGAACACCTGCGGATGAAGCTAAGACAGGGGGGCTCGATGTGGGATTGCGTGGCTTTCCGACTGGGCAATCATCAAGGGGAATTCGCGCCACGCATCGACATCGTTTATAACCTGGAGGTGGACAACTGGGGAGGTAAAAAACAGCTAAGGCTGAACATACTGGACTTTAAAAGAAGCGGCTAACAGGAGAGAAAGATGAAAAATCCGAACGGGCCTTACCCGGGGAGGCAAATATTCTTAGGGATGACGAAGAATGAAAGACCGACTTTCGCCTACCTGGTGACCGGGCGTTCGCCGCAGAGCAGGGAAAGAAAAGCAACGCCGAAGGGTAACAGCGTTATCATGGGGCCTATCGGGAATCTGCCTTACGACCCCATAAGGCATTACACGGCCGTTAAATACGATAATAGCATCGGGCTGATGGCGGTCAGTAATGGGATTCAGACGGAAGCGATTTTTGAAACGTACAAGCTGCTTTATAACGTGAAATCTAAGCCGACAACCAGCTACCTGAAGAAAACCATGGACGGCGCCAATTACGAGCCAGACAGCCTGCAAACGCCGAGAATAGCCGGAGTGATAACCAACAGCGGAGATAATAGCAAACCCATCTACATCGTCAGCATAAAGACGGCGGGTAAGACTGCTTTCACCTGGCTGGTAAAGCCGAAACCGGGGACTTTATACGGCGTGGCTACATATCACGGGAACATGGAGAAACCAGGGGCTTTCCATGCGGAAAAGGGTCCGGCAGAACTTAAAATAGACGCTAACACATCGAAGGAAATAGCCGAATATATTTACGAAATATCAGCGGCAACGAACCAGGGGGACGATATAAGGGTGTGCGCTATCGGGGGGATAAGGGGGGAGGATAATGTCTGGAAGGTGGCGGTGGTGAACAGGCATAAGGGCTAGGCGGCAGGTTTTTCAGCGGGGGGTTCATCAGCTACCGCAACTTCGTCCTTTTTAACCCAGCGCGTACGCCAGGCCAACTGCACACCGGCAAAAACCAGCACCACAATAGAGATAAGCTGGGCTTCATGCAGACCGAAGAGGAGAGGGTTGCCATCGCGTATAAAATCGATGCCGAGCCGCCAGGCGGCATAAAAAACCAGATAGATAAGGAACATAGAACCATCAGGGCGGAACCTGTTCCTTAATAACATGAGAACACCGAAAATAATAAGATTATAGATAATTTCATACACCTGCGTGGGATGGACAGGAATACCAATGGGTCCGTGAGTGCCTGGATGCATATAAACAAAAGCCCAGGGTAAATCCGTGGTCACTCCATAGCAGCAGCCATTAAGAGTACAACCTACCCGACCGATTGCCTGCGCCAGGATAATGGCCGGAGCGATGACATCCGCCAGATAGCCGAAAGAGATTTTTCTTATTCTGCTATAAATCCAGATGCCCAGCGCCGCGCCCAGGACAGCGCCATAGATGGTCAGCCCCTCGCCGCCGATTATTTCCGCGGGATGCTGTGAAAAATAGTCCCAATATTCAAAAACATGCAAAAGGCGAGAAAAAATAACGCCGGAGGGAATACCGACCAGGGCAACGTTGAGCACCATGTTATAGGAAAGCCGGGGGGTTTTTCTAACCGCAAGCATTGCCCAGGCAACTACGGTTACTACCGCCAGCGCTACCATGATGCCGTACCAGCCAATGGGTCTGGAACCTATATAAAAGGCTATGGGGTCGATATTAACGTAAATCATGCTACCCTTTGCTGTACTAGACTATGCTTTTCTAATTAGTGCCTGCCGTATCGCGAGATTGCCACGCTTCGCTCGCAATGACATTAGGGGACGAATTTCATGAGGTCAAAGCCTCGACGAAATCCGCCGCATTAAAGGTTACCATATCTTCCAGTCCTTCACCAACGCCGATGAGCGTGATAGGGATTTTAAGCTCATCGCAAATGGCGAGGACAATGCCGCCTTTAGCCGTACCGTCCAGCTTAGCGATAAAGATGCCGGTGACGCCGACCGCTTCGGTGAAATAGCGCGCCTGGGTGAGTCCGTTCTGGCCGGTAGTGGCATCCAATACCAGGATGACCTCGTGGGGAGCAGTAGAGTCCAGTTTAGCGGCGACGCGGCGGACTTTTTTAAGCTCCTCCATGAGGTTGAACTTGGTATGCAAACGGCCGGCGGTATCGATAATGAGAATGTCTGCGCCGCGGCTCTTGGCCGCCTGTAAAGCGTCGTAGACGACAGCACCGGGGTCGGCGCCGGGCTGGTGGGCGATAACGTCTACCCCTGCCCTTTCGGCCTGCTTTTTAAGCTGGTCGATGGCGGCGGCACGGAAGGTATCCGCCGCCGCAAGAAGGACGTTTTTGCCTTCCTTTTTGTATTTACAAGCGAGCTTGGCGATGGAGGTAGTCTTGCCGCTGCCGTTGACACCGACGACGAGGATAACTTGAGGCGGGATTATAGCGGCAGCTGGCACGCCGGAAGTAACAGAGAGGAGTTTAACCATCTCCTCTTTGAGTAAGGAACGGACGTGAGAGCCATCCAGCTTTTCCTGGGAATAGCGCTCTTTAACGGCGCTAATGAGCTTTTCCGCAGTAGCAACGCCGACATCGGCGGAAATGAGCAGTTCTTCAAGCTCATCCCAGACCTCTTTGCCGATAGAGGCGCGATCGAAGAGGGACATGGCTTTGCCGAACCAGGTATCGCGGGTACGCTGAAGAACGCGACTAAAGATGTTAATAGGATGGCTCCTTTTGAGTTAACAGTTTACAGTTAACAGTTTACAGTTAATAGTATATAGGAGAAAAGGAGCAAGCTCAAATCTCAAAAATTAAAAGTCACCCTTCGACTTCGCTCAGGGCAAGCACAGATTAAAAGTTAAAGGTTGGGGAGAACCCGGCTTAATTGTTTTGGGTTTTTTAAATATTTTTTTTCTGGTGCTTAGCTTCAAGCCGAAGCTGAATTGTTTTGGATTGTTTCATGTTAAATGCCTAGCGGCACCAGATTTATGTTGTTAATGTACCGACTACATTTTATAGGACTTTGGGAACATAAGTAAGGGGATTTTGTCATATTAAAGGGCGAGGGTTGATAAGTGTGGTATGATAAGCCCATGGACTGGCAGGTTGTCTTTTACATGGATGGAGAGGGGAACGAGCCAGTAAAAAACTTTATCTTGGAACAACCAGATGGGGCAATAGCTGAAATCCTGCATGTATTCAAATTATTACGAGAATTTAATATACGATTGGGGATACCTTACGTTAAGAAAATAGATAAATCTGGCTTAAGAGAGTTGAGAATAAAGCATAGTTCCGATTTATACCGCGTGTTCTATTTTGTGTATTTCGAGCGCAAGTTCGTGTTACTGCACGCTATTGTGAAAAAGAGTGAAAAAACACCCGTGGGTGACAAAGAACTGGCGATAAAACGAATGAACGATTATATAAAACGCTATTGACATTATAACATAGATGTTATATAATAAAGATGATTTTATGTAGATGGGTATAAATATGGCAAATAAAAAAGCGACAAATTTTGAAGATTTCGAAGCGGTACTACTGGAAAAACCGGGAGTCCGACGGGAATACGAGGCTTTAAAACCCAGGTACGATATGATAAGAACCCTGATTAAGCGACGGAACCAGTTAAAAATCAGCCAAGCAGAGCTTGCGAGAATAATCGGGACAAAACAGCCGGCTATCTCCCGCCTGGAAAAAGGCGACTACAATACTACTTTAAAAACGTTTTTCAAAGTAGCCGAGGCATTGGACTTAGAGATTTCTTACAAAGCCAGGAAGAAGGCGTGACCTATCAAAATCCCTCTATAACTCTCCCCTTTTTCAAAGTGGGAGAGACGTGGGAAGGGAATATGAATTTCAACCATTCCGTTGAAAAACGGAATCCAGTGACACGGCATTAGCTTATTTAGATGTAGATAACACAAGCCGGAGCTACCTAGATACCGACTTTCGTCGGTATGGGGTGGGGTGGGAGCACGGATTCTTCACGTTGTTCAGAATGACAGGAATAAAATCCCTCTCTAACTCTCCCCTTACGAAGGGGAGAGTATGATTGTACAAACCCTATTATCATCGGTTTCAGCTACTCTTTCCCTCCTTCGTAAGGAGGGATAAGAGGGAGAATTTGTCCGTCATTCCCGCCCCGATGAAATCGGGATAAATTCCAACGGGAATCCAGAGAGGTAAAACTCTTTTAATCCCTCTTTGCGAAAGAGGAATTAAGTAGGTAAGTAGGTAAGATAATAGAAGCTAGAGGAAGATATAGCGAGTTAGAACTATCTAGAGGCTTGACAATAGGTATATACTGGAATATACTAGGAAAGATACTATTGGGCTTTTAGTAAGGAGGGCAATTATGGAAAAAATACCGATATATATGGATTTGGTAGCTGGCATATTATTAGCACTCGATCTTTTCCAAAATTATGGAATAGTAAAGACAATTAATGACAAGATCACAGGATTCGTAAAGAAAATAAACACCAAAGATTTAAAAGATACAAATAATAGAATATTTAGTGGACTAATTAGTGTTTTTGCTTTTTCGTTATATTTACTTTGGATTTATTACACAAATAGTAATAACTTAAATTACGGAGTCTGGATAGAAATAGGGTGGTTTACACTAGGTATAGTAATCGCATTGGGCATAAATACGCTTTTAATAAAAGTTAAAAAAGATATTAAGTTATCAGAAATGCTCTTTGCAGGAGTGTTAATAACTCTGGTATTTATACCTATTGTGTTTTCACTTAATCCGTCACCTGGTTTGGCAGCTGCAACTGCGTCATTTGTAATTATTAGTTTGTTTTATCCATTAGCTTTAAGTATAGCTGATATAGTGCAGAAGATACTAACAAAGGATGAAAAAAAATTCTATATGTTTGCGATAGTAGGGATATTTCTATTTGTGTTAAGTAAAATTTTTGAAATAATTAAGTAAAATGTTAAACAAAAAGTAAGATCTCTACCCGCTCTGTAACTCCTCCAGTATTATTTTGGCCGCCGCTTTATCTAGAGGTTTATTGTTGTTGCCGCACTTGGGGCTCTGGACGCAGGAGGGGCAGCCGTCTTCGCAGGGGCATTCGGCGATAACGCGTAAAGTAGCCTGCCAGAGTTCGGCTATCATGTCGTAGCCTTTTTCCGCGATGCCGATGCCGCCGGGGTAGGCATCGTAAATAAAGACCTGCGCCCGGCCGGTATCGGGGTGCATAGGGGTGGAAACGCCGCCGATGTCATTCCTATCGCACAAAGCAAAGAGGGGCAAAATGCCGATAGCGGCATGTTCCGCGGCGTGGAGTCCGCCGGCAAAGTCCCGTCCCTTTTCCGCGATGCGGGCGATGGCATGCGGGGGGATATCGAACCATAAAGCGACGGTGTTAAAGCGGATGGTGGGGAGGTCTAAAGGCTCATCCCCGATGACTTCCTCGGAGAACTGGCGGTACTTCTTAAAGCCGACGACGTCGATAGTCACTTCCACATCCCCGATGCTAACGTTAACGGGGCCGACGGTTTTGGTGTGCCTGACCTCAAGCACATGCAGGTCGTGGATTTCCTTGGTTTCCGTATAGTAGTTAGCGCGGGTAGGCTCGGCGTAGGCGACGTGATTAATTAAATCCAATTTGGTGATCAGGTAAGAATCGCCCTGATGCAGATAGATAGCGCCGGGGTGCACCTGAAAGAAGGCGACGGAGCCTTCCACCGTTTCCATAAGCGAGCCGGTGGACACATCAACGACGGCATAGTCCTCTCCAGAGGAGGAGCGGATATTAATTTTCTGGGCGGGGTAGGAAATGGAGGGGGCGAGATACCATTTATTACGGCGCTCGCGCAATTGTCCTTGCTCCGCTAAAGCGTCCCGCTCTTTAATGAAATCATCGCCGCCGAAAACAGGTTCATCGGTGCTATCTAAAGGACGCTCCCAGGCGGCGCAAAGCAGGTGGGCCTGAAGAATATAATGATTGGTTGGGTTGACTAAAACGTGCTCGAAGCCCTTTTGAAAAAAGTCGGAGGGGTGGCGCATAAAATACTGGTCGAGGGGATTATCCCAGGCGACGAGAAAGCTTAAAGACTCGCCCTGACTTCTACCGCTCCGGCCGGCCTGCTGCCAGGTAGAGGAAATACTGCCCGGATAGCCGTCGAGAATCGTCGCTTCCAGTCCGCCGCTATCGATACCTAACTCTAGAGCGTTGGTGGCTACAACACCTAATAATTTTCCACCGAAAAGCTCCTGCTCAATGCGGCGGCGGTCTTCCGGCATATAGCCGCCGCGGTAAGGCATGACCAGACGGGAAAGCTCGTAGCTTTCTTCCCGCAGGCGGTCGCGGGCATAGACATAAATAAGCTCGGTGAGGCGGCGGGTTCGGGTAAAGGTCAGGGTACGTGAGCCCTGCAGCATTAGCTCGGTAAAGATATTCGTCGTCTCCCAGTGAGCGCTGCGGCGGGCTGTCTTCTTTTCGTCCATGAGGGGAGGATTCCAGAAAACGAAGTCCTTCCAGCCGCGCGGGGAGCCGTCATTATCCACGACCTCGCAGGGGAGGCCGGTCAGGGCTAAAGCGTGCCCGCCGGGATTGGCGACGGTAGCGGTGCAGAGGATAAATTGGGGGTTAGAACCATAAAGCCGGCAGAGTCGGCGCAAGCGGCGCAGAACGCAGGCGACATGGGAGCCGAAAACGCCGCGGTAGATATGGGCTTCGTCGACGATAACGTATTTCAGGTGGCGAAATAAGGATGCCCACGACTGGTGATTGGGCATGATACCGACATGCAACATATCGGGATTGGTGAGAATAATGCGGCCGAATCTTCTAACGTCGGCCCGCTCGGAGCGGGGCGTATCCCCGTCAAAAGTGGCGAGGGATTCTGAAGGCAAAAGGTCGGGGGAAAAAAGCTCGTTCAGCTTACGCAGCTGGTCCTGGGCGAGGGCTTTGGTGGGGAAAAGATAAAGCGCGCGGGCGGCGGGGTCGGATAAAATAGCCTGCATAACAGAGATGTTATAGACGAGGCTCTTGCCGCTGGCGCTGGTGGTGGCGACGATAACGTTCTTGCCGGCGCGGATATGATTCACAGCTAAAGCCTGGTGCGAATAAAGGCGCGAAAAGCCGTGCGTATCAAGGCAGTCCTGCAACGCAGGGTCTAAAGGCTCGTCCAGCTTACCGTAGGCGGGGCGGCGGGGGGCAATGTGCTCTATATGAGCTATCTGATTCTGGTAGGTTTTTAGAGAGCGGATATGGTTAAGGAAAGCCTGGATTTCCATGAATAACTACCTTATATATGTATTATTTCAATAGAGTAGTCAAGTATCTCGATATCGAAGCGACCCGTCTCGATAAAGTGAACTACTCTAGATAATACTGCGTTGCTATGATGTTTGTCATTGCTGATGCAGCAGATGCCGATGGTGGCTAACTGCCAGCTGTCATTATCATCAACTTCAGCTACGGCGACATCGAAGCGAGACTTGACGCGACCGATGATGGACTTTAAGACCTGGCGTTTTCCCTTTAAGTCCATATTTTCCGGTATGCGGAGGCTGACCTTAGCGACGCCGACATTCATTGGTTTTAAGATACCACCAGCTAATAGGAGTGTCAAACGGAAATCAGAAAGACCTCACCCCCTGACCCTCTCTCCAAGAGACAGCTGGTTCCCGACTTTCGTCGGGATGGTAAAGGGGAAAAGGTAACCAGTTCGGAGAGGGGGAAGAAATTTTAAAGAGGGGTCTGCACCTCCTTCGGCATGGTTCGGCAAAGCTCACCACGAGAGCTCAGGACAGGCTCTCTTAGACGGTCCGTTCTGGGGGAGGAGAAAAGGAGAGCGGAAGGATTCTGTTGCCCGTGAGATTACCATTATGTTAATATACAAATATAAAACATATTAGTTGTGCCTGTGCCGGAGGTGGTGCTGATGTCTAACAAAATATACCTCATAGATGTGACGAACCGTGATGGCGTCCAGACAGCCAAGCTGGGACTTTCCAAGCTGGAAAAGACCATGATTAACATCTACCTGAATGAGATGGGCGTGTTCCAGAGCGAGTTCGGCTTTCCCACCACGAGGCATGAAACAAATTACCTGCTGGCGAACCTGGAGCTGGCGGAGATGGGCGCCCTAAAGTCTATCCGGCTGGGAGGATGGATAAGAGCAGTGGCCGAAGATGTGGAAACTACTTTCGAGAGAGTACCGAATATCAAGCACCTCAACCTATCCATATCAACGTCCGACCAGATGATACAATTTAAGTTCCAAGGGAAAAAGAGCAGAGGCAGCGTTATCAAGGAAATGACCGAGGCGGTTAAAGCCGCCAGAAAGTATGGCGCGGAATCTATCGGCGCAAATGCCGAGGACGCCTCGCGGACGGACATCAAATATTTAATAGAGTTCGGGCTGGCGGCTAAAGAAGCCGGCGCCGACAGAATGCGCTACTGCGATACACTGGGTTTTGACAACCCCTTTACGATTTATGAGACTGCATGTACGCTGGCAGAGAAAATTAAAATGCCGATTGAACTGCACTGCCACGGCGACCTGGGGATGGCCGTCGCCAACTCTATAGCCGGGGCGAAGGGCGTTATCGACGGGTGCTGCGATGCCTATATCAATACCACCATTAACGGTATCGGGGAACGGGCGGGCAATGCCGACCTGATAGCGGTTATTCTAGCATTAACAAAATCAAAGAGCTTCGCAGAGAAATACAAACTGGGTGGAGACATCAAGCTAAAATTAGCATCAAAGATAGCCAAGTTTGCCAGCTATGCTTTCGATGTGCCGATACCCATAAACCAGCCGGGGGTGGGGGCTAACGCCTTCGCCCATGCTTCCGGCATCCACGCCGATGGCGTTTTGAAAGACCCCGGCAACTACGAGCTTTACAACTACGAGGAACTGGGGCGCGGGGAGCCGATATCGGTAGAAACCGGGCGCGAAATTATCACCGGACAGTACAGCGGAATTTCCGGGTTTAGTCACGTGATGGGCAAGCTGGATATATCTTTTAAAGATAAGAGCCGGGCGGAGGCCGATGAAATTCTGGAGCTGGCCAGGTACGCTAATGTCGAATCGCACAAGCCGCTGGTGCAGGACGAGCTCAAGTTTATCGCCGAGTACCCGCAGATAGCCAAAAAACTCCTGACAATGACGCCGCTGGCATAAAAAGAAGCATAGCGATGAGCGAGCTAGCCAGCATAACTTTAAAATCCATCGGCATCGTCCACAGCGAGCTTAAAAAACGCGAGCGCCGCGACGTAAAAAACATCGTTTCCGAGATAGAAATTGAGTCGGCTTTGACCGAGGCGCTGGACAACCTGGACGAATTTACCCATATCATCGTTATCTACTGGATGCACCAATCGCGCAAGCCTTTCCCGATGAAAGTCCACCCCAGATACCGGGCGGATTTAACACCAGTAGGCGTTTTTGCCAGCCGCTCGCCGGACAGGCCTAATCCGCTGGGAAAATCCATAGTTAAATTACTGGAACGCCGCAAAAACATACTAAAGGTTCAGGGGCTGGACGCTATAGACGGGACGCCGATAATAGATATCAAGCCGTACATACCGGAAATCGACTCGGTGGAGAACTCCAGAATACCGCCATGGATGACCAAGAAGTAAAGCAGGCTCTTTTGAAGATTTACCAGCGCCTGTTTGCCCAATACGGTCCGCAGCACTGGTGGCCGGCTAAAGAACCCTTCGAAGTAATCACAGGGGCGATATTAACGCAGTCGGCAGCCTGGACAAACGTCGAAAAAGCCATAATAAATCT
>CAYGVP010000021.1:9331-14500 GCA_964353385.1 uncultured Dehalococcoidaceae bacterium | reverse complement strand
GGCATCGAGGTGATTATAGCTGCGGCGGGCATGGCGGCCCATCTGCCCGGCGTGATTGCCAGCTGGACAACATTGCCGGTCATCGGCGTGCCCATGGCCAGCGGCGAGCTTAAAGGAGTAGACGCGCTCTATTCCATCGTACAGATGCCGGCCGGCATACCGGTGGCCTGCATGGCGATAGGTAGTTCCGGCGCGAAAAACGCCGCTTACCTTGCCGCCGAGATTATCGGGCTGAAACATGTTACAATTAAACGGGCTTATGAAAAATACCGTAGCGAATTACAAAAATAAAGATGCCAGAGAAAAATAACGCCGGATACATGCCACTTTGAGGACCTGAATAAAAAGGAGAGCGTTATGATTGAGCGGTATTCCCGGCCGGAAATGAAAAGGGTTTGGTCGGATGAGAACAAGTATAATAAGTGGCTTGACGTAGAAATAGCCGTCTGCGATGCCTGGGCGGAAATCGGAGTCATCCCGCGCAGTGCTATTCCCAAGATAAAAATGGCCAAGTGCAATATTCGACGCATGGAGGAAATCCTTAAGGACACGCGCCACGATATGACCGCATTCCTGGGTTCGGTAGCGGAAAGCATCGGCGAGGAATCACGCTACATCCACCTCGGGCTCACCTCTTCCGACGTCATGGATACCGCCACCAGCCTGCAACTGGTTGAATCATCCAATATATTGATACAGGATGTTAAAGAGCTTACCGCAATACTGGCGCAGCGCGCTATCGAACATAAAAATACTATAATGATTGGCCGTACCCATGGCGTACACGCCGAGCCCATTACCTTCGGTTTAAAGCTGGCGCTCTGGGTGGAAGAAATGAGACGCAATTTACAGAGACTTATTGAAGCTAAAAAGATTATATCGGTAGGCAAGATATCCGGAGTAGTCGGCACTTATGCTACGGTTACGCCGGAAGTAGAACAGAAAGCATGCCGCAAACTGGGATTAGAACCGGCTCCAATATCAAACCAGGTTTTACAGCGGGACCGCCATGCCCAGTTCGTTACCACGCTGGCTATTATGGCTGGGTCGCTCGAAAAATTCGCCACAGAAATCCGGGCGCTACAAAAAACCGAGGTGCACGAAGTGGAAGAGCCTTTCGGAGCAGGCCAAACTGGCTCTTCAGCTATGCCTCATAAGCGTAATCCGGAACTCACGGAAAGAGTCTGTGGACTGGCGCGGCTGGTCCGAGGTTACGCCGTAACCTCGCTGGAAAATATCGCTTTGTGGCACGAACGCGATATCAGCCACTCTTCCAACGAACGTATTACACTGCCGGATTCCTGCCTGGCAATGGACTATATGCTGGCTCTTTTCGCCTCGGTCATGCGGCGCTTACAGGTCTTACCCCACCGGATGAAGAAGAACCTCGACCTGACCAAAGGGCTGGTATTTTCGCAGAGGGTTATGCTGGCTCTGATCGACAAGGGATTAAGCCGACAAAAAGCTTATGAGACAGTACAAAAGAATGCGATGAAAGCCTGGAAAGGGAACAAGAATTTTCTGACCTTAATAAAAGCCGATAGTGAAGTTACCGATATTTTAACAACCGCGGAACTTGAGAAACTATTCGATTATAAATACTACCTCCAGCATGTGGATGATATTTTTCTAAGGCTGGGACTAACCAAGAGCCAATGGCAAAACAGTATACCGGATACCATAGACTTATAATATTAAAGTGTATTGTCCTTTAACACACAAATAGATATCAGGAAGGGTTAGTATTAATGGACGTAAGTAAAATCCAGGTATTGATGGAAACTCAGCTGCCATTGCCGGTATTTATCCGGGGCAAGGTCCGCGATACTTATGACCTCGGCAGCCACCTGCTTATTATAGCAACCGACCGAATATCAGCGTTTGATGTAGTGCTACCCAGCGGTATCCCGCTCAAAGGGCATGTTCTAAACCGTCTTTCTTCTTTCTGGTTCCGGCACATGGCGGATATCATGTCCAACCATATGACCGAAGCCATTGATAATGTTCACAGCATCGATTCCTATCTGCCTCAAGAAAAATGCTTCGCATATCCTTCATATCTTAGAGGGCGTTCAATGGTGGTAAAGAAGGTTAAACGGCTGCCGGTGGAATGCGTAGTACGTGGTTATCTTTCGGGTTCGGCGTGGGAAGAATACAAAAATACAGGCACGATATCAGGTATTAACATGCCAGCCGATTTACAGGAAAACGAACAACTAAGAACGCCCTTATTTACACCAACAACTAAAGCCGAAACAGGTCATGACAAGCCTCTGAAGAAAGAACAAATCATCAAGATATTCGGACTACCGATAAGCCGCGAGATGGAAGAGAAAAGCCTAGCTTTATATCAATCGGCACAAGATTACGCCCTAACTAAAGGAATCATCGTCGCTGATACCAAGTTCGAATTCGGCATCGATAACGGCCGCTTGATCCTAATAGACGAAGCTGTCACCCCCGATTCATCACGCTTATGGGAGACTGCAAAGTACAAGGTTGGACAACCTCAAGACTCGCTTGATAAGCAGCCGGTACGCGACTGGCTTACAGCTTCCGGATGGAATAAAGAGCCCCCCGCACCAAGACTACCCCCGGATGTTATTAAAGCTACATCTGAAAGATATGTCACGGCTTACGAGAAGATTACAGGCCGTAAACTGGCCATTCTAGAGTAATCTTGCTTATCTTTCAAGATAATCTTTAGTGCTGGGTATTTCACCAGTCAGACGCGTATCAATCCTGGTAGCGGCGTCCAGCGCCCTTCCCAATGCTTTAAAAAGCGCTTCCGCTTTATGATGGTCGTTTTTGCCGTAAACAATTGAAGCATGCAGGTTTATCCTGGCTTCAATTGCAAAAGATTCTAGGAAGTGTCGGATCATGTCGGTAGGAAAGCCGGACATATCATTATTGCTAAATTCAAGATTAAGCACGGTGTAGCCACGACCGCTGATATCCACTGCTACCGTTACGAGAGTATCATCCATAGGCACGGAGATGCTAGCCATACGGACGATGCTATGCTTTTCGCCCAGAGCCTCTCCGAAAGCTTTGCCCAGGCATATAGCTACGTCTTCTACAATGTGATGAATATCGTCGCCGGCAGCGTATAGTTTTATATCAAATACTCCATGCTTTGCCATCTGTGATAACAGGTGGTCAAATATCTTAATGCCTGTATTTATAGCCCATTTGCCCATACCATCTAGCTTTAATTCCAGGTTAATATTTGTTTCTTTGGTGTCTCTTTTTATAGTAGAACTTCTACCTTCTGCTGCTGGAGATTTAAGTAATCCCATAGCGCCTTTAAGAAAAGTGCCTCCCGTAGGAATTCTACCTGTTCTTGTGCGCTGATAAAGAGGACGGCTACATCCAATTCTCTCTGCCATCTGCTGGTCGGTGTAACCTTTGTTCTTCTGCAATTGAATTATTTTCTGTAATACTGTTTCTGGCGTTTCCATAATGTCTCCTAGATTTATCGTGCATTTTTCTGATGTATCTGTTATCTATTATAACAGATAATTTGTATTTGTCAATAGATAAAATAACAATAATGTTAAATATTATAACACATTTGTTAATTAATATTGTGAATTAATTACGGAGAGTTACGTGGGCCATGCGAATTAGTCTATACTTAAAGTTTACGCATGGCTTCAATCAAGGCATCGGTATGTTCCGGTTTACCGACACTGATGCGGAGGTTGTTCTTTAAAAGAGAACTATCGAAGTAACGTACCAGCACTCCCTTTTTCTGGAGCTTTAGATGGAGCTCGCCGGCATTACCTTTTAGGACAGAGCAATAGATAAAATTAGCTTGAGAAGGATAAGGCTTAAGCCAGGATATTTTCTTTAATTCATTAAACAGCCTGGACCTTTCTTTGATAATAGCTCTTACCATACCCTGAAGAAATTCTATGTCAGACAAGGACTCGCGGACGGCAATCTCGGCAGCAACACTAATGTTGTGCGGTATCTTGATAGCCATCATATAAGAAGCAATACGGGGTGGGAAAACACCATAACCGACGCGTAAACCTGCAAGGCCTGCCCACTTGCTGAACGAGCGCAGGACAATAAGGTTCTTATACTTTGCCGCAAGAGGCATGATCGTTTCGCCGCTGAACTCATAATAGGCTTCATCAATGACAACAGGTAAGCCAGTCTCAATAATATCGATAATATCCTTACGCGGTATGACATTACCGGTGGGATTATTAGGGGTGGCAAGAAAGATAATTTTTGTGCGAGGGCTAATAGCCGACTTAATCCCTTTAACATTTATCGCAAAGCTATCGTCTCGATTAACGTTTATCACTGTACCGCCGCATATTTCAGTACTAAATCGATAGATATCAAAGGTAGGTACACTGTTGATTACTTCATCACCGGTGCCGACGAACAGGCGTACGATGAAGTCAATCAAAGTATTGCTACCATGACCTGCCACGATACAGTCGGCAGGCACGCCGGCATAACCCGCCAGCATCTTACGCAACTCTAGCTGGCCGTTATCTGGGTAAATATTAAAGGTGCGGCAAGCGGCTAAAGCTTTTAGCACGCGAGGCGAACAGCCATATGGGTTTTCGTTAGCATTCATCTTAACGAGGCTATCCAGTGGTACGTCCACCTTGCCTTTAAGCGTATCCGGCGAGGTGCTGGCACTGTAACCGGTAAACCCTTTCAGGTGTGGCCGTATTAACTTCTCTATTCCGTCAGAATCAACCACTTAACTGCCTCCCTGGCCTTTATCAAGGCGTTTTTCCACAGCGCGGGCATGGGCATCAAGTCCTTCCGCTTTAGCAATGGTCAACGCCACCCTGCCCAGCTTTTCGATATCTTTGGCATCTGTTTTCACGAGGTTGATTATTTTCACGAAATCCAGGATATTAAGCGGCGAGCTAAAACGCGCCGTGCCCCCCGTAGGCAGGACATGACTCGGGCCAGCAACGTAGTCAACCAACGTTTCTATAGATTTCTCGCCTACGAAGAGACAACCAGCGTTACGTACTTTATCAATATACGAAGCAGCATTTTTCACAGCCATGCAGAGATGCTCCGGTGCATAAAGATTAGCCAGCTCGATAGCCTCAGCGATACTATCCACAATGGCTATAAAGCCACTTTTTTCCAGTGATTCAGCAGCAACTGCACTACGAGACAAAGTAG
>CAYGVP010000021.1:0-9231 GCA_964353385.1 uncultured Dehalococcoidaceae bacterium | reverse complement strand
CAGTGATTCAGCAGCAACTGCACTACGAGACAAAGTAGGCAATTGATTTTCAATCTCACTGTTCACTTTTCCTGCCATATCACGAGAATCGGTTATCATTATAGCTGTAGGACCTGAACCGTGCTCCGCCTGCGCTAGAAGGTCGGCGGCAACGTAAGCGGCGTTGGCCGTGGCATCGGCTATGATAATGACCTCGCTGGGACCATAAAGCCCATCGATGCCGACTGCACCGAAGACCATTTTTTTAGCCAATGTCACCCAAATATTACCCGGACCGTAGATTTTGTGCACCTTAGGGATGGACTCTGTACCGTAAGCCAATGCAGCAATTGCCTGGGCGCCGCCTACTGAAAAGACACGGTCAACACCGGCGATTTTAGCCGCCGCTAAAGTTACGGGTGAGACCCTGCCGTTAGGCTGTGGCGGCGTCACCATAATAACCTCTTTAACCCCAGCCACTTTGGCCGGCACAACCGTCATTAATACTGTCGAAGGAAGAGAGACTTGAAAACCTGGAGCGTACACACCGATTTTTTCCAGCGGTCGCATAAGCCAGCCCAGCCTGGCTTTAGCGTTCTCCTTTAGGAGCTTTTTCTTTTGCATCGTATGATATGCAGTTATACGTGCAGCGGCAAAATCAAGGGCAGAGACAAGCTTTTTATCCACCTCGCTGAAGGCACGGCTTACCTGGTCTTTAGAGACTTCCAGCGAAGTAAGCTTAACGCGGTCGAACTTTTGCGTGAAGTCAAAAAGCGCTGCATCGCAGCGCCTGCGGACTTCTCCAATGATTTGGCGGACAGACTGCTCGCGGTCGGCATCGTCCCATAATCCCGATAAAACTTGACGGGATAATAGAGGTTTAACTTGAGCAAAACCTTCAATAATTTTCATCTATGTATCACCTACTGCCAAGCGAAGTCTGTTGATGATGTAGTCAATCAGCCTGCTTTTAGCTTTATCTTTTACTGAACCGGCATTACCGATAAGGCAAGCGGTTGACTCGAAAAGCGTATCGATGATTTTAAGGTTGTGACGTGCAATCGTACGGCCGGTTTCCGTGTTCTCGATAAGCAAATCCGCATCTTCCGAAAGAAAAGCTTCGGTCGCGCCCCAAGTGGGAATAACACGATAGTACCCCAGGTGATTATCGCGGGCATATTTATCCGCTATATTAACATATTCCGAGGCCAGGCGAAACGGCTTATCCCTCCCGGCGCTAAACCGCAGTAAATCTTCCGGATTGTCAACGGGAAGCTCACGACTTACCACCGCAACCAGGCTTACGCGGCGCAGCCTTAGGTCAAGGATTTCTTTTACCGGACTGGAGGGGAACTGGGCAAGGTGGTCGGTCAGCCAGTCACGGCCGGTGACAGCAAGGTCAAAGTTGCCGTTAGCGACCTGCAGCGGCATATCCTGCGGGCGGATAACCTTAACCGTTACCCCATTGATACCGATTTTGGGTCGGCGGTTGCCGGTGTCGGAGGGATAGTCATTAATTTCAATGTCGGCCTTGCTTAATAACTCGACGGTCTGCTGCTGCTGGTGCCCGTCGGGTAAAGCCAGGCGGACGATGCCTTTTCCTGTTTCGGAAGTTCTGCAAGGAAGAGATACAGCAGGCAGGAAGACATCTTTCTTTTCAGGGGCGCCTTTTAATGCTTCCGGCAATACTTCGAATATAGAAGTTACGATTCTATCAAGATTCTTGCTTTCCCAGCTCTGACGGTTGGCAATCAGGACGGCACTGAAATCCAGCACCCGGCTGAATGGCGACAAACCGTAACCAGTTATATCCGCAGCAGAACCCGCCGAAAGAAGTACCATGTCCGCATTCTCCGGGGGATAAGCCTCGGCAGCACCCCAGACCGGAAAGATACTAAAGCGACTCATACGCTTTTTCAAGGCGAAAGCCTCCGCCAGGTTAGGGTATTCGCTGGCAATGCGTAAAGGCACCCCATTCTGCCGCAAGTCCTGCGGTAAGGAAGCCGCTGCCACATACAGCGCCCCCTCCCCATATAACAGGTCCTTAACCTTAACGATAGCGCTACTGGGGTATTTGAATAGCAGCTCTTCAATCCAGTCCAGGCCGCAAATCCCCAGGTCGTAGTTGCCCAAAGCTATCTGGACGGGGATATCCTTCTCATGGAAGACACGGATAAGCAGGTCAGGGAACTTCCCTGACTTAGGCCGGTAGAAACCCATGCTGGAATGATACTCATCCAGACGCCAGTCGGCTTTCTGGAGCAGAGCGGCCGTTTTTCTTAATAAACGCCCTTTAGGCAGGGCAATTTTAACTGGCACCTTTCCCCTCCAAAAACTTAATGAGCGAGTCAACCGAACGGACAATAGTCTTTTGCGATTTCGTTTTGTTAATTAAAGTCATGGCGGCGGCGCTTTTTACTTCTAAAGTCCAGTCGGCTTCACGTCCATCGAGGTCAATTTCAGCGATGAAACCAGCATTGCGCAGGGCATCAGCTATATTAAAGGCCTCCTTAATGTTAACGCCGGATAGAACTTTTATCAGTATCCTTTGCGTCGCCAGCGACACAGTTGATTCTGTTTTCATGCGGTTCATCAAGCGATCGAGGTATATGGCGAACCCGGAAGCGGGCACATCGCCGCCGCCCATGGAAGAAATCAGGGCATCATAACGGCCTCCCCCACCGATTTTCTCCTTGCCCATAAAGAGCTGGAATATCATGCCGGTATAGTATTCAAAGCCCGTCCCCGAGGCGATGTTAATCTGATATTTCAAGCCAAGGTCATCCAGGATAGAGACGGCCTGGAGAAAATTGTCGAGAGGAGCACGAATTTCAGGAATATTACGGCATAAGAGAACGCGCCAGTCCCGGAGAAAATCAGGCGACTGCCCTTTCAGACTTAGTAAAGGCAACAATAAATCACCCAACTCCGGCGATTCCCGGCTGGCTTTCGCCAGCAAAGTTGTGTCGCCATCTAGGATACTATCGAACATCCGGTGCTGCTCCTCCTGCGTTAACTTGAGTTTTGACAGCATAGCTATTATCAAACCAGCATGCGATAGCCTCAATTCCACGCCTTTGAGTCCCAACTTTTTAATTATTTCTATAGATAGCGCCATCAATTCAGCGTCAGCTAAAGCCGAACCAGCCCCGATAAGCTCGGCGCCGCACTGCCACCTCTCCCTGTTTTTCTCCGCCGCTGCCTCAAAGGTAAACATATTAGCGGTGTAAAAAAGTCTGGCAAGACCATGCATACTCTCGGTATAAAGGCGGGCAACAGGTATGGTGCCGTCAGGACGCAGCACGACCCGCTCGCCGCTCCAGCCGTCCCAGTCGAGGAAGGAGTAGACTTTACCCAGCATACTCGGCGTCAGCGTGCCAGCCGATGTAAAGAGGTGCAGGTATTCAATAGTGGGGGTGCGGACCTCGCGGTAGCCCCACTTAACAAAACAATCGCGGCAAATCCCCACTACCCGACGAAACAATACCATATCGTCTGGAGACAGGTCGCGCATGCCTTTGCATCTCTGGATTTTCATATTTTACCCTTCTTAGAAAATACAAGTATAATTTACACTAAATCACGCAGCTATTCAATTCTTTATCTCCCGATGCGGCTTTGTGGTAATATCTATCTATATGGCAGAAGAGTTATCCGCGTTGGCGATTTTAAGAGGCCTGAAGACCGATAGCATCGGACGGAATATTATTTATTTGCCGAGCGTAACTTCCACAATGGACGCTGCCCGACAAGAAGCGTTAAAGGGAGCCACGACAGGTACGGTCGTTATTGCCGGGGAACAGACGGGGGGAAGAGGACGGCTAAAGCGGGGCTGGCTTTCACCAGAGGGCAATATAGCATTATCCATCATTCTTTATCCAGACATTAAGAGTCTGCCCTATTTAATAATGATAGCGTCGCTAGCGGTGGTGAAGAGTATTGACTCAGTCACGGGAGTGAAAGCAGGGATAAAGTGGCCTAATGATATTCTGGTAAAGGGGAAAAAGGTGTGCGGCATATTAATCGAGAACGAGGTAAGAGGGAATAAGGTGGCATATTCTATTGTGGGTATTGGCATTAATGTGGCTTTAAATACTAACGAATATGCAGAAATAGCGGACATAGCCACTAGTCTGAAAAACGAGTCAGGTAAAGATGACTTGCGTATTGAGATAATAAGGTCATTGTTAACGGAGTTCGAGAGGCTTTATCTGAAACTGCCAGACGGAAAATCAATCTACGAAGCGTGGCGTAAAAGGCTAATAACACTAGGGAAACAAGTTAAGGCAGTATCTGGCAAGCAGGTTATTGAAGGCATAGCGGAGGCGGCGGATGAGGACGGGGCTTTATTGATAAGGGGAGAGGATGGAAGGCTAACTAAAGTAGTAGCGGGAGACGTTACGCTGCGGGGTAAGTAGCAACTGTCAAGTAGCAAGGGGGAGGGGCAAAGCACCCCTCCCCTATTGTGTATGACTATTATTTTAACTTCTTTTCTTCGGTTCTAATACCAAACGCCTTGAAAAGCTCGATTGGTAAGGGGAAGATTATCGTGCTATTTTTCTCGCTGGCAATTTCCGTCAGTGTTTGCAGATAGCGGAGCTGGATAGCCGCCGGCTCCCGGCCGATAATGGCGGCTGCTTGAGCCAGCTTTTCCGAAGCCTGGAGTTCGCCCTCGGCATGGATGATTTTCGCGCGGCGTTCCCGCTCGGCTTCAGCCTGGGCAGCCATGGAGCGCTTCATCTCCTCGGCAAGCTCGACTTCCTTGATTTCAACGATACTAACCTTAACGCCCCAGGGGTCGGTCTGTTCATCGATGATTTTCTGGAGCATCTGGTTTAGTTTTTCCCGCTTGGTCAGCAGCTCATCAAGCTCCGATTGGCCCAAAACGTTTCTTAACGTTGTCTGGGAAATCTGTGATGTCGCCCGGATATGGTCAAGTACTTTAACCACCGAAGACTCCGGGTCGACGACGCGGAAATAGACAACGGCGTTAACGCGGACGGTAACGTTATCCCTGGTGATGACCTCCTGCGAGGGGACATCCATGGTGACTATGCGCAAATCGACCTTGACCATGCGGTCGATAAAGGGGATGATAACAAAAAGTCCGGGCCCCTTAGCGCCGACGAGACGCCCCAAGCGCAAGATGACGCCTCGTTCCCATTCCGCCACGATTTTAATAGACATGAAAAGTAATATAAGAATAATAAACCCTACGATTCCTAAACCGATAGCCATGTTTTAACTCCTTTCTTATTTTCTGGTTACCAACAGTTTAAGTCCTTCGACGGCGGTAATAACGACCTCTTCTTCAGGTCCAGCGAGGCCTTTATCAATAACGGCAGTCCAGCGCTCGCCTTCGACAAGAACCATCCCTTTTGGATTCAAAGCTGTTAATACCACAGCAGTTTTACCGATGAGGTCTTCTTTACCGGCGGATATCTTTCTACGGTGAGCACGGACACTCCAGAGTACCACAAAGTATAGACAGACAACAACAATTACAATGATAAGAGCTAATAACCAAGGGTCGATAGGCATAGAAAGTCTCCTCTAGCGCTTCTTTTTAACTTCCGAAGGCATATCCTGCTTTTTCACCACATATAATACCAGACTGTCCATCCTCTTGATAACTACCTCCTCACCAACTTTTATTTCACCGCTTTCGGATATAGCCGTCCAGCGTTCGCCTTTATATAAGACCATCCCCTCGGGATTGAGGGCCACTTTCACCGTGGCGGTTTTGCCGATGAGTTCCTCACGGCCGGTATATGCCTGCCGGCGGTGAATAGCAATCGCGCGCTGAACGAGAAAAGCCATGAATCCGGCGATAAAGATACAGACTATTGCAATGAGCCAGGGGTCTATCTGGAATTCCGGCGATGCCCCCTTAAAGAGCATTAAAGAGCCTGCTACCAGCGATACCAGGCCGCCTATAGTAAAAATGCCGAAAGAAGTAGATAACACCTCCCCGATAAAGAGACCGATTGCCAAGACTATTAAGAGTATCCCGGCATAGTTTACGGGCAGCACACCCAGAGAATAAAAAGCCATAAGCAGACTAATGCCGCCAACGATGCCGGGGAAAATGAGGCCTGGATTAAATAACTCCGCCATGATGCCGAGAGTAGCGATACTCAATAATAAGTAGGCGATATTAGGGTCGGCGATAGTATAGAGGAAGTTTTCAATAGCCGTCATCGGGAAATCCACGATAGCGACATTACTGGTTTCCAGGGTTATGACCTGGTTGTTAATCATGGTCACCTGCCGTCCGTTAAGCTTGGCGAGGAGTTCGGTAAGGTCGGCAGCAACTAAGTCAATGACGTTCAATTCCAGGGCTTCACGTTCGGTAGCGGAGACGCTTTCGCGGACGGCTTTTTCCGCCCATTCCATGTTGCGTCCATGAGATTCGGCAATACTGCGGATATAAGCCGCCGCATCGTTAACCACTTTATCTTCCATAGTCTCGGACATCGCCTGTTCGCCTTCCTCGCCGATAGAGACCGGGTGGGCAGCGCCGATAGCAGTATTGGGCGACATGGCGGCAACATGACCGGCTATAGTGATAAAAACACCGGCGGAAGCGGCGCGGGAACCTGACGGCGAAACATAAACAACCACCGGCACGCGGGCGTTGACAATGAGCTTAACGATATCCCGCATGGCGGTATCTAATCCGCCGGGGGTATCCAGCTGAATGATAAGGGCGCGAGCATTATTATCCTCGGCTTCCTCTATGCCGCGCTCGACGTAGTCTACAAGGACGGGGTTGATGGTGCCCTTGATAGTGAGAACGTAGACCGAAGGCGCCTGCGCCTGTACGCCGGCAGCCATAAAGACCGCCAGCAGCATGACGGCAAAGAAAATTATGAAGCGAAATCTTTTTTTCATGGTAATAACACCAGAAAGTCTTTTCATTATAGATGGTAGCATAGTGCTAGTGCAATTGGAATGAAAGGGGGTAAGTGTTTATTAAATCACTAAATCCAGCGATATTGACAATACAGGCAGTTTCAATATAAAATGACGAACGCCTAAGATTGTTACGGCTTGGAGGATATGTTATGTTAAAACGACTTATTCTTCTAATTTGCGCAGCGGTTATATTAACAACTACTTTTGGATGTAATGGGAATACGGTTATTGAAACTACTATATCAACTCCTCCGAAAATTGAAGTTGCAGGTACAGACATTGATGAACTAATTGAGTTGTGTGGAGTTGTCGGTGAAGTTATCACTTATAATAAAAAATCAGCCAACCAAGACCAGAAGCAACTATTGAGTCAATTAGAGATGATACTAGGAACAGTAAAATCTGACAGTAAAATAGATAATACTGTTCTGGAGAAAACGGAAGAGGAGCAGATAATTCTGGGACTTTTAGAGGGAGCTTTTGCCATAGGGGTAGAATATTTTTACCATATACCTTCTGTAATAGCTTCTTATGCGGCTGGAAAGATTGAAGAGCTTAGTAGTCTTATAGGTCAATGGTGGGAAATGAGAGATATAGGTTATGCAACAATTACAGTACAAGACAGAGGTACGATTGGAATAGTATACCAAAGAGACCTTAAAGAAGTTTGGGTGAACTCTAACGTCTCTAACCCTGATGGTTCAGTAAGTATGTATACGCCGGTAGAATTTAGAGAATTACAATCAGGTAATGCTGGTAGCTCGGCGTCCGCTATATTACTTAAACCTGTGGTAGAAAATTCTAGGGTTGCGTATAAATTTGGCGTAATTCCAACATCAACAACTACTACGAAACCTTCAACAACGGCAGTGACTAGTTTAACCACAACAACCAAAACCACAACTACAACGCAGTCACCTACAACCGTAAAAAGCAGGTTAAATAAGTCTATGATCGCATATGAACGCAGTGCTAGCATCTACGTAGTTGAGATAGATGGTTCCGGTGAAACCAGAATTGGGAATGGGACTCAACCGATTTGGTCTCCTGATGGCATAAAGTTAGCTTATATAAATTATGGTATGTATCTTGGACTTTGCGTTGCAAATCTCGATGGTACTACACCCAAGACCTTTCTAAGTACTAAAATCATTACCTCTATTTCATGGTCTCCAGATAGTTCAATGATAGCTGCCATAGCTGATTATGACCTATATATTCTAAATGTTAATTCTTCTGAATTAAAAAAAATATTTGACTATGATGAAGGTTTCATTCTCGAACGCGTTAAGCGAATTTCTTGGAAACCAAATAGTTCTGAGTTAGCATTCAGTGTTTCAGTAGATAAAAATGATGGATCAGGGCAATATAAATTATATGTAATAAACGCTAATGGGTCAGACAAGACTATGATTTTTGAAGGATGGATTCAAAATCTTACTTGGTCTCCTAATGGAGAATGGATTGCTTTTATAAAGTCCGGCAATTTGTATATACAAGGTGACTTAATCTTGGTTAAACCTGATGGTTCAAAAAAAGTTACTATCTTTAATAACGTGAGTGGTTTTACATGGTCTCCAGATGGAAATAAAGTTGCATTTAAGGGGTATTACGGAGGATTGTATATGACTAATGTCAGCAATATACAAATTAACACATTTTCTAATAAAGGTATTGGTTGGATTATTTGGTCACCAGATGGAAGTAAGATATTTTATAGTGCTGGTAGCCAGTATGAACCTCAAGTTTATTTAGTAAATGTTGCAAAGCTATCTTCAATGTCATTTTTCACTGAGAGTCAATCTGAATTTTATAAGGCAATATTCCTTGACTTTTCACTTGATAGCAATATGATTGTATTTGAATTATTAACAAGTGGTGGAATAAGCATTGGGGTTTTAAACATACAAGACAATGGAAGTTCCATATATGCCTCAGGAATTAAGAAGCTTGGATATGGTAATTCCCCAGCTTGGATTACAAAGACATATTGGTCGAGAGATTAAGAATAACTAACAAATATCGCTTGCCATCCCTAATAATTCTGTTGACAATGCTAGCTGGCTATGGTATTATAATACTTGCGCTCTGCAATGGAGCGTTTTTTGCACCTTAACAACTGGATAGCGGAAGGAAAGTTAAACCAAGTTTAAACCAAGTCAATCAAATTTTTTTTGGAGAGTTTGATCCCGGCTCAGGATAAACGCTGGCGGTGTGCTTAATGCAGGCAAGTCGAACGGTCCTTCGCAAGAAGGACAGTGGCGGACGGGTGCGTAACGCGTAAGTGACCTGCCCTAAAGTGGGGAACAACTCTGAGAAATCGGAGCTAATACC
>CAYGVP010000020.1:0-15274 GCA_964353385.1 uncultured Dehalococcoidaceae bacterium | reverse complement strand
TATTCAAGTCAAAATCCTCAACAATCGGGCAAGCAGGCTTTACCCTTATTGAGATAATAACCGCTGTGGCAATTACCGGGCTTATCGGCTTCGGCGCGTCAATAGCCACTGCCCAGGTGCTTAACCAGACTACCAAGAATAATGACTATACTCTTGCCAGTCGCAATGCCCTCAACGCTTTATACTGGATAAGCCATGATGCTTCCATGGCGCAAACTATTAACGGCACGGAGGGCTTCCCGCAGACTGAAGACCTTTCATTTTACTGGATAGGGTGGGATAACACCGGGTATTCCGCCAACTATACTCTGGAAAATGGCGTACTTAAACGCATCTATTCTGAAAACGGCCAGGTGACCACGACTGTAATAGCCTCAAATATCCACCCCGACCCGTCAATGACTTGTTGCGCATTAGATAACGGTATCCTGACGGTTACGATTACCGGCAGTGTTGGCGAAGGTGACAAGGTCGTTAATGTTACCAAGGTACGGGAAATTACTCCGAGGCCGAGTTTATAAAAACCGGAAAGAATTATGATAAAAAGAGAAAGAGGTTTTTTCAGCCGTCTTACATCTCAAGAAACGGGACAGGCCCTTATTATCGTGCTTGTCTTTATTCTGCTGGGAAGCCTTACCATTATACCTACGCTGACTTATATGAGTACGGCTTTGAAATCGGGCGTCTCTTACGAGACCAATTCCAAGGAATATTATGCCGCCGATGCGGGTATAGAAGACGGCATATGGCAGATAAAATACGACCGTTTGGTTGCTTTATCCGGCGACCCGAATTTCGCTTATAACTTTGAGGACAGCTGCTCTTACAGTATCGACGACCCGATAAACGGTTTCATTACCAATGTAACCATAGAGAATTTCTGGATTCCAACCGCGGAAAATCCCTATGCAACCCCGGCGGTAGCTAAGGCTACATTAGAGAGAGATATTACGGATAATGAAACAAACAGGCTTGTAGTTACCGATACCGCCCTTGACTTTACCACTTTCAGGATAAAGATAGATTTCTATCCTGAAATCGACGTAGCCGATAACCTGTCCGTTTCTTCTATAGGTATATGGATACCGCATGGCTTCAGGTATGATCACAACTGCAATCTGGCTACATTTGAAGATACCGCAGGTAAATATACGGAGACTGTCGATGATAGCCCCGGCGGCCAGGTTATCGTCTGGGACTTTTCTGCAGACCCTTTAAAATTCCCGGATTTGCCCCCGGAAGAACTTGACCCTTCCGACAATCCGCAATCTGCGGAAATTACGTTCAACTACATCGCCGAAGAGACGGGAACAAGGCCGGTAGCGGTAGCCTGGATTGTGACCTCCGGCACCTTGAGCAGCGATATACCGATGGCCTGGGATATTGATACCAAATATTACAAGATAACAGCGGCGGCCGGCGATACCACTATTGAAGGTTATGCGTCCCGCTGCGATTTACGCCAGATTGGCGCCGCTTTTCCCGGTGATTATGTCGCTATTGGGAATACATTGCTGGAGGGAGATACGATACGCGATACCTGGGTCTATGAGGATGGAGTCAAGAAAAGCAGCATCACGCTAAACACTATCCCCAACGGCAACCCGGAAAAGGATATGGGGGACGTTATTAGTGCTTATCTCTACTGGTCAGGTTCGTTCACGAACCCTTATACCACGGCTATCTGGGGACCGGACAGCTGCGGCAACTTTAATAACTGGACCAATACCAACCCCAGCACTGTCTGGCAGGTCGCCTCGGTTTCCTGGGACAACCGCTTCCGCGGCCATTTTAATACCAGCAGCCACAACGCCTCTGCCCGCTACCTGACGATGAAAAATCCCGTTGACCTGCATACTTATACGCCCGGTAATATAGTAGTGGAATGGAGGCAATCGACCGGTGGAAGCCTGGAACCAGCCGACGGGGTCACCTTTGAGATTTCCACCAATAACGGTTCGACCTGGAGCTCCCCTCCTGTTACCGCTTTTTCTGATGATATTCAACTCACCCCGGATATCAATGAAGCCTATTACTATTACATATTGCCCCAAAGTCCGTTGCCGTCACTTTTAAAAATCAGGTTCCATCTTGAATCTACCAGTGATACCAATGAATACTGCTATATCGACGACATTGCCATTGCCAGGATTACCGCTACTGCTGATACCAGCGCCAAATTCTGGATAAACGACACGCAGGTTTACCTGAACAGCGGGGAACCGGCGCAGGGCGCTGTAGACATCACCGCTGATAGTTCCTGCGTTGAGGCATTTGAAAAATACGGCGAGTATGCCTACGCCTGCAAACTCGACGTCACCGAGCTGGTAAAAGAGTATGCCGAAGTTGTCGAAGACGAATTCGAAGTTGAACATCCCACCGGCAATGCCAAGTACAGCGTCGGCGGTGTTGATGCCAATACTGGGCAATACCGGTCCTATGCCGGTTGGTCTTTAATAATAATTTATTCCAGCCCGGAGACGGCAGGGCATCAGCTCTACCTCTTCGATACCCTTGCGCTTAACAGCGGCTACTCGGACCTGGATTTCGATGGTGACGGGACGCCGGGCGGGAAAATTAAAGGATTCATCGTACCGGAGCAAGTTGGGGATGACCCGAATGCCGCCAAACTAACCTGCTTTGTCGGCGAAGGCGATGATGCCTATGATGGCGACTTTATCGCTTTCAATGTCCCTGAAGCCCAACGTAATCCACCAACGAGCATACCCGATTCTTACAAGCTCTGGGACGGCACTACTCCTATGGACATTAATGATGTCTGGAATTCCAAGTCCAGTGGTACGTCTGTTGTGGACGGTATAGATATCGACACCTTCAGCATAACGTGGGCGAGCGGCTTGCTGCACGCCGACGATACTGAAGCCTATATTGACCTCTATACCGGGCAAGATAACTGGATGCTGATATACATGATTCTCTCCGTTAAAAGTAAGACCACCATCGGAGGAACTACTCATTATCTAATAACCAGGAGTTAGCTTGATTAGGTGGCAGCTTTAACTTCGCATTTCAACTCGCTTACGTCGCGCTCGTGCGAAACCGCCAGATGGCTATTACACCGAAGATAATCATAAATACCAGAAGCGCCAGCATCGATGGTACAGCATCGCCGAAACTGGCGCCGAAGACCATCAGTTTGTTAAAGCCGGTGGTAGCCCAGGCATGCGGCGTTATCTTGGCTATATTTTGCAGCCATTCCGGATATAAAAAGGAGGGCCACCAGCAGCCGCCCAACGGGGCGAGCAGGAGTGAAGTAATTACCGCCAGTGAGGTGGCGCTGCGGATGGTACCGGCTAGCGTCGCCAGCATTAAAGAAAAAGCAGCGGACATAACAGCCATTAACAAGGAAAGGATAATAACCGCTAGTGGCGAAAGCCCCATATCGACGTGAAAAACCAGGATGCCCGCTACCCAGAAAATGATAATCTGCACCAAACCCTTAGCGGCGATGCCGGCAAAAATTCCTCCCAGAACCGACTCTCTTCTTACGGAGGTCGATAGGAGCCTCTCCAGCGTGTGGTTCTGTCTTTCTTTAACAATGGTTGGCGCCGATGTCGCCGCCGCCATAAAGACGAACATCACCAGATATCCCGGTATCACCCAGTTTGCGGGGTTTTGCGCTTCTACATCACCCACCGGTTCTGTTTTAAATGCTGTGTAAGACGCTGTAGACCCGTTAGCGCTGCCGGCAAAAAGCTTTGTCTGAATCTGCTGCATGGCGGCCTGGATTTCAGCCGGCGTGGCGCCGTTTTGTGCCAGCAGAGAGATGCTGGCGTTAATCACCGCCATATTCGCATTGATTTGCGAGGTTATCGCTCCGGCGACGCTTTCCAGCGCCATTCTGGTATTAGTAGCGCTGGCATCGGCGAATACTTCAAGCTTGGTGGTAGAGCCGCTCATCAGTGATTTGGTGAAATCTGCCGGGAAGCTAAGGAAGCCTTCAAGGTTCCCGTCTTTAACAGCCTGTCTATCTGCATTATAGTCCTTATCCCAGATTATTATCGGGTCGCCCGGTTTTAATAGTGATTCATCCTTGATTTCCATCGCCCCGATTATTTGTTGGCTTAAGCTCTGGTTATCCGTTTCCTGCGTGGCCATATGCAGCTCCAGCCGGTTATCCTGTGACCCGACCCCACTCATCAAGGAGTTGAACAGGATGACGAACAGGAATGGGAAAACGATGCTAAAGAACAAACTGGCGCGGTCCAAAGCGAATATCTTTAAATCCTTAAGGGTAATGAACCATATATGCTTGAGGTGTTTCATAGCTTCTATTTGCTCCCCGGCACCGCCCGGAAAATCAGACGGCTAATGATAAGTCCCACTACCGCCACACCCGCCATGACAGCCAGCTGCGACCATGTATCGCCGAGCGAGCCGCCCTGAGAGATTATCGCCGTATAGGCTTTGTTGGCATAGGTATTGAGGGAGACTTTACCGATAGTCGCCATCACCGAGTCTTCAGCTGCCTGGAAGAAAGTATTGCCCATCATTACCATGAACATCGTGACGACAATGCCAATCCAGTTGGCGGCGGACTCGGTACGGGAAATCGAGGCGATAATCATCCCGATGGCCGCGGCAGCCGCCGTGAATACCAGCGACACCACCAGACACGCTAAAAACGATAGCGGGGTAAATATTTGAAACACAGCATAAGATAATGCCAGTAAAATCAGCGTCTGGATAAACCCGCGGGCGATAGTTGCCAGGAACTTGCCGAAGAATAGCTCGCCGGCGTTAAGCCGCGTCGTCAGCAGTCGCTCCAGCGTACCCCGCCGCCTTTCTTCCACAATAGTCATGGCGGATAAAGACAGCGAGAAAAGGACATACATGGTAATAATACCGGGGAGGTATTGATTGATAAATTGCGAGCTGCCGCCGGTTATTTCTTCGGCAACGCCTACGGTAGGCTGCCGGTGTTCTTTATCCAGAGCGCTCTGAACGGTCAATTCAATATCGCCTTCAGGGATTTGCTTTCCTTGCAGATTGCTCTGCACCTGGTGAAGCACCTGAAATTCCTGGTTGATTTCCGCTGCCACACTGCGGATGATGCTGGCGAGAATCTGCCCTTCCAGCCCGCCATTGCCGCGCTGTTTAAAGACCAGTTCCGCCTGGCTGCCGGTCGCGAGAGCATCGGAGAAGTTCGAGGGTATGAACAGGGCTATCAATAAATCCGACCTATTTAGTTTGGCATCAGCTTCTTCAGCAGTTAGCAAGTCGATGCTGATGCCATCGACATCATCCACCTGCTGAATCAGCCGTTGCGAGTAGACTCCTTTATCTTCGTTGACGATGCTGGCGGTGGCTTTGAACATGGTATCTCCGCCAAAGGCGCCGTACATCAGCGCAAAGGTGAGCACAGGCAGAAGCAGACCAAAAGCCAGGTCGCCTTTATCCTGCAGATAGAGGCGGACTTCGTTGAGGGTGATGAAAAAAGCTCTTTTCATATATTCGGCTAATCGCGCAGGCTGCGCCCGGTCAGCTTAAGAAAAACATCTTCCAGCGTGACTTTTTCCGGCGACCCTATCTGCGATTTGAGGTTATAAGCCGTATCCATCGCGATAATCTGTCCGCCGTCCATGATAGCGATGCGGTTACACAGGCGGTCCGCCTCTTCCATATAATGAGTGGTGTAAAGGACAGTCAGACCTCTTTTCTGCAAGCCCTGGATATTCTCGAAAATATGGTTGCGGGACTGCGGGTCGATGCCGACGGTCGGCTCGTCCAGGAAAAGCAGCTGCGGATTTCCCATGAGAGCTATAGCCAGGTTGATACGCCTCTTCATACCGCCGGAAAACTTGGCTACCTTGCCCTTAGCCCTGTCCTCCAGCCCCATAAGCTCCAGGTTCTTCATGGCCTGGGCGTGAGCTTCTTTGCCTTCCAGGCCCGCCATCCGCCCGAAAAACACCATGTTATCCAGGGCGGAGAGGTCTTCATAAAGCGCCAGTTCCTGCGGACATACGCCGATAATGCTGCGCACGGCTTCCGCATCGGTTTTTAAAGAATACCCTCCGATAATGATTTCCCCCCTATCGGCTTCCAGCACGGTGGATAACATGCGTATTGTCGTTGTTTTTCCTGCTCCGTTAGGCCCCAGCAGACCAAAGATTTCACCCTTATCAATAGAAAGAGAAACGCCGTTGACTGCTTTAAAATCTTTGAAACTCTTATGCAGGTCTTTTACGACCACGAATTCCTCTACCATGGCAATGCCTCCGCTATATCCTGTGGGAAATATGATAGTGCCGTGACCATTATATACTTAGAAAAACTAGGGATACAAGGAAAAGTTGGGAGAAACTCTAGATACTAAGCCCTAAATCCTAAACTCTAAACAATCCCAAATAATCAAATTAAAAACCATACCGGCGAAACTTGTCCCGTTCACGGTGAACCGTTCAGGGTGAACCCGTACTTGATACGGGAGCCGGTATCCAGCCGCCTTTTCCCCCCACCCGTCATTGCGAGCCATTACGATGAGCGACGGCGAATCGGAAGGCGTGGCAATCTCTATCTTTGCTTAAGAGAACATTTGACTGGCAGTAAATAGGTGGGGTGGGCGCGTCATCGTCTCTCCCCCTGTGGGAGAGATTAGAGAGAGGGGTAGTAACCCCCGTCATTCCTGACCCGCTCGCCGTCTCGCAGACGGAAGAATCCAGCCCCCTTTCCTCTCCCAACCATACCGTTGAAAAACGGTATCCAGTTATTCTGTAAACACTCCAATAGTAGAGATTACTGTTGCAACAAAAACGAGAACGGTTAATATGATTAGCCAGGTAGTCTGTTTAGATTGTTCACGCCTCAATATTTCGTCTTTGTAATAATTTAGTGAAGGTTGAACATGTTCGGTTTCTTTGTCATAAAGTTTCCAGAGTTCTCTACTTGATAACTTCCTTAATTCACTTAGTTTCATAACCATAGAATCACCCGTCCTTATTCCAGCTTCAACTGCTTTCCGTGCTTTTTAGCTATCTTCGGAGCTTTGGTGAACGTCACGTTCGACTGCGTCAGCGGCGGCATGTCCACCGTCTTACCATGCAGTAGCTCATCAATCGTTAGTATCTGTATTTTCGGGTAATCTTTATCCCATATCGGGGAGTGGTAATACCCAGCCCCCACCGCCTCCACTTTCATGTCTTTTGTCGGCTCTTCCAGTGTGATGAATATCCCCATCGCCTCTTTGCTCGCCACGTCCTTAAGCTCCCGTATATCTTTAACGTGTACGTGCCCGCTCTTTACCTGCACCACCGCCCGCTTCGGCTTGCTCGTCGGGTCGTCGATGAAGCTAATCACCCCGTCAATCCCCTTGTCCGCCCCCTTCTTTTTCTCCCCTGCTGGTCGCGCGCCTATCAGCCCCAGCGCCCACCACTGGAACTGGTACTTGTCCGGCTGGCTGGCCAGTTCTTTAGCCCCTCCCAAATCTGCGGGCTCCCCGATTACCTCCGCCTTGATTTTGAAGCTGTCTTTTAAGCGGTTGCGCATCAGGTTGATGGCTAAATGTGTTACGTCTATCCCAATCCATTTTCTGTTCAATTTCTGTGCCGCCACCACCGCTGTCCCGCACCCGCAGAATGGGTCGAGGACTATATCTCCTTCATTGGAACTGGCTTGAATGATACGCTCAAGTAACGCGGAAGGTTTTTGAGTGGGATACCCTAATCTCTCGGCATCGTGTGAGCCAATTACATCAATATCATCCCAAAGGTTTTGTATAGGCATTCCCCTGAGTTCATCCGCAAAACTCTTTCGCCTGAGTCTTCCATTTTTATCCTTGGGAAAATGTATTTTGCCCTCTTTATCCCATTTCTCCATTTTGTCTTTGGTTATCATCCAACCATTAGGAGGAGGTTGATATCCTTTATATTCGTATATTAAGTTAGGACGATAGGCTGGGTTAGTAAGACTAGTCGCTTGATATCTCCGTCCATTTTCATCAACCAAAGTGAAAGCTTCCTCAATATATTCCTTGTATTCTTTTGTTTCTCTATTATATTGGGGTATAAACTTCGTTTTTTCTGATTTCGCGTAAAAGAGAATTATATCTGTGCAATTTCCAAAACGATTTGATTCGTGGACGGCGCTACTAAACCCATATCGTCTTTTCCAGATTATCTCATTCCTGAAATTCACCGGCCCGAATATCTGGTCTAGAACCAGTTTCAAATAGTGGCTCGCTGTCGGGTCACAGTGCAGGTATAAAGACCCCGTGCTCTTTAAAACCCGGTGCATTTCAATCAGCCTTGCCGTCATCATCACCAGGTACGCCATCACATCGTTTTTCCCCAGCGCTTCATGTAATGCCCCTATCAGCCCGCCCACTTTAGTCGGCCCGTTAATCACTATATCCTGGTAGGTGTCCTGCGCCTTCTGTGTCCAGTGCCAGCTGTCTGTAAACGCTCTTATCTGCGCCTCGCTCTCTACCCCGCCATTTTCCTTGAAAAGTATGTTATAGTCCTTCTTACTGTTGAACGGCGGGTCTAAATATATCAGGTCAACGCACTCATCGGGGAAGTAATCGCGGTTTTTCAGTATTTCCAGGTTATCCCCGTAATACAATACATTCGTTTTCATACCCGCCTCCCTTTCTCGTTTCCCCCTTTCGTAAAGGGGGACTAAAGGGGTTTTTACTCCGGCTATATTTTCCTGTCATTATACATCACCCCCGCCCTAACATAAACTGGTTTCCCTTTTTACCCTTAACCATCCCGACTAAAGCATGCCCCGTACCTGATACGGGGTCGGGAACCAGTCACCTTTTTCAGTTTCCCTCTCTCTGTGTACGGAGAGAGGGAAAGAGGGAGAGAGGTCGTCATTGCGACATTTCCCCCTTCCCTTATTAGAACATCTGTGCTATCATCACCATGAATGAGTTTCTAAACCACCTCCCCCTCTCTGCTAGCGGAGACCTGTCCTGAGCGTGGCCGAGGGAGGGGGATTAGAGGGGGAAAGGTCGGTCTTCATCATGGCAAACGAACTAAAACGTAAAAGAGGTGCACAGCCCGGCAACCGGAACGCCCGCAAACACGGCCTGTATTCTTCAACCTTAACCGCTGACCAGCTCTGCCAGTTCTGGAATACTCTCAACCTCGGGAGCACGGAGCCGGAATTGGTCGCCATTAGCATCAAGTTAAATGCCGCCCTCCGTTACGCTCCCGGCAACCGCCGTGTGCTCAAGGAAGCGGCCAAACTCCTGGCTAAATGGTATCGTTCTAAATGTAATCTGGATACGGAGGATAACGTTGTTATCAAAAAATATATCCGGAGTGTTCTTGAAGCCATCATACAAAAATCAATTGACTTTAACGGAACGAATCATAGCTAAAATGATGAATCCAATCAAAAAACAATTCATAATTTTAGCTACAAAATTCTCCGGCCCAGCTACAAAATAAAAAAGTAAAAAATACCCTTTTTACAAAACGAATCAAAGCTGACCAATAAAAAGGGGAGGGATTTCCTCTTCCCTCCCCAACTGTCTACTGATAACTGTAAACTATTCTACGGCCACAGCGCTTTAGCCACATCCTTCAGTCCCAGGTCGAGTAGCGCTTTCTTACTCGGCTTGCCCGTCTTGGTGTCCCAACCTAATGCTTCGTAATACTCTTTAGCCAGTTCCTCTTCATCCAGCGTAGCGCCGGCGCGCGGCCCCACCTTCTTCGGCGGTTTGCCTAACATTCTATCGTGGTGCTTCCACGGCATTTTTATACCTTCCCGTATATTAAAAGCCTGTTTCATGGTCTCGATACGTGCACCGGTCTTTATTAACTCTTCTAAGGTCATATCCCAGCCGGTGATAGTTCTCAAAGCCTCTACAAAGTCATTGATGTGCATATAGCCATCGCCGATGATGAACATGCAGATACCGGCGGCATTATAAGCACTGGTTATTCCCATACCCTGTTTATGCGGCTTGCCTCTCCCCTTTAAAGAACGGGAATCAAACTCCGGTAAAGCTCCCGCCGGCAATGGTCCCTCGCCGCCCATCGTATGGCGACCCGGCGTTGGATTAGCACTATAACCGATAGCAAAGTTAAGTCCGTCCCGTGTGTCATGCGCGGGGTATTCCTGACCGCCGATATGTATAGCGTATTTTCCCGAGCCTTTGCCGATTCTCTCCGCAGCTTTCTTTACGCCGTCAGCAAGAATATCCCCGAAGCCCTCGCGCTTAGCAAGTTTTTCCGTCATAGCGACGATAGCTTTAGCATCGCCCCATTTCATCTCGATGCCATCCGTATCCTTCTTGGTTATGATGCCCTTTTCGTAGCATTCCATAGCGAAGGCAATACATGCCCCGGCGGATATCGTGTCCAGTCCATAGCGGTTGCAGATATCGTTAGCTTTAATAATCGATGCCAGGTTATTGTTTAACAGGTTAGAACCATACATCCCTAGGGTTTCGTACTCCGGCTTATGCGCTCCTGCTTCATATTTAAACTCGCCGGTGCTGCCTTTCATAATGCCGCCGCAGCCGATAGGACAGTGCCAGCAGCCGTATTTCTTCTCCTGCTGCGCCTTTACCGGGTCGGCGCTGATATCTTTGTATTTTGGGAAATCGATAACCGCCACGCCGTCCCAGTTCTTGCATGGAGCATCATCCACTTCACAGAGCATGTTGAAGAAGAACGGCGTGCCGAATTCCCCGATCATCTTCGAGCGCGGGTTCATATTCGCCACATGTCTCTTTCTCATTTCTTTAGAAGCGGCTACATCAGCTACGGGTATTTTCATGTTTCCCTTGACAGCGATTGCCTTGAGCTTTTTAGAGCCCATGACAGCGCCCAATCCGGAGCGTCCCGCCGCCCTGCCTTTGTTGTTCATGACCGCAGCGATGAGGCATAGTTTTTCCCCGGAAGGACCGATGCAGGCGACCTCCAGTTCTTTGCCATGCTCCGCGCGGAGAATATCTTCCGTATCATGGGTGTCCTTGCCCCACAATTTACTAGCGTCTTTTATTTCCGCTTTGCCATTATTGATAAACAGGTATACCGGCTTATGGGACTTACCAGTAAAAAATACTGCGTCATAGCCGGCGAACTTAAGGTAAGGTCCTACATTGCCGCCGGAGTTGGCGTCGCCCCAGCCGCCCGTGAGTGGCGATTTGCCGACCATGACATACCGGGAGCCACCCATGGCATCTGTTCCGGTGAGTACGCCTGTAACGAGACCAAGGATGGCGTCCGGTCCGAGCGGGTCTACCCCGGCTTTCTGCCGACTGAACAATATCCTGGCACCCAGCCCAAAACCCCCGAGAAAATCACGTCCCGTTTTCTCGTCAAGGGGTTCATCTTTAACCTGCTTTTTAGAAAGGTCTACCCAGAGTATCTTGCCCATAAAGCCATGTGCCATGAATATTCTCCCTTAACTGTAAATATCTTTTATTCTAATAATACGGTTTCGATACGAACTTTACAATGGGAATTAAGGTTGTCAATAATCAAATTATCATTCGTACAACGAACGCAATTTGTATTAATTGTACCAAAAATATATTCTATAAAAAACCTGATGACTTTCCCACCGTGGCATTAACATAGCTTCATGGGAAGCAATTATTTCCGTAGCGGCTTTGATTGCGTTCTTCTTACTAAAGGAAACAGGGCGGAAGAATAATATCGCCTCCACCCTGCGTGATTAATGATGATGTCCCCGCCCTACAGTTACCAAAGGCGCTACCGCCAGCCATAAAGTAATAGTAATCAGCATTGATTTGACATAGCTGATGGCAGCTATGCCGAAATCAGGCGCGATGGCTCCCCAGAGAAGCATTAAGAAAAAAGCACTTAAGAAAAAACCGGGAATAGCCGTCAGTATTTTGAAGTAACCCATCACATTAAACCTCCTCAATGGAACTTATCGACTCCGGTTGCATACGTTTTTCCTCTATTTTTACTCTACGAATACTTTTACAGAATCCCCTTTCGCAGTTTCGACATCTACCTGCATATCCCCCAGCGCGTCAATTAAATCCTCAATATCCTCGCTCTTTATGCTGCGCACATCAAAGTTGATGCCCTTTTCTTTCAAGGCATTATTGGCTTTATCCAAGGCTTCTGGAGGTATCAGGGCAGTCAGCTTGATGCCGGCGCGAATCAAAGACATGGGCACGCGTACGTTAACACGGTCAGCGTGTTCCAGATCCACATGTTTATCACCAGGCATTACCGTTACCCGCAGGTACTTATGTTTGCCTTCGGCACTCGGCTCTGATTTGGGCGGGCCTTCACGGCCAGTATCCTTCTGTCCCACTTCCCCGGCATCAATAGCACTTAGCAACCGGTAGGCTTCATCGGCGCTTATCTTGTTATCCGCCAGCATTTCCAGTATTTTCTTTTTATTGTCAGACATTTTCATATCCTCCTTTTTAGGTTATTTGATTGGTATAATCAGATAATTGATATAGATACGCATTCTTTTGGCCCCTGGATATCTACCTTCAAACCTCGCAATGACCAACATGCTATGAAAGCCGCTTTTAAAGAAAACAGCGCCAGTTTGCCCCATCCGGTGTGCCATAAAACAATAACGGCAATCAATATCAAGGGCGAGAGAATGAGAAAAAACACCAGAGCTATGGGAAAGAGCAGGAAAAGGGGCAGCCACAGACCGAATTTCGTGTCCTTATTCTTTATTTTTATATGCATCAACATAGGCGGCCAGTTCATTTCGATAACCTCCTTATAGCCTCATCGGGAGTGATATTTCCATGCTCGAGAGCGTCAATCACTTCCTCCTGGGGAGATATTTTTGTGATTTCTACGAATTCCAGACGCTGGGCGATATTCTTTATCCTATTCTTCACAGTGGGATAACTGATGTCGAACATTTTTTCCATATCTTTTATCGAACCGTCACTACGAATGAAGGCGATTACAAAGACTTGGTCCTCGGCGGAGATGTTAGCCAAAGGCGGGAGTGAAAAGCTGCCCTCGATGGCGATATCGCTATCTACCAGGCGCACCCGCTCAATGACGATAGTCTTGCCCTGCGTCATTCTGGTAAGTTCATTCCATTCTTTTGTCATTTTTTCACCTCCCTTGATGTGCTTTTGGTGAATATATTGATTTTCATTATTCTCACCTTAATTTTCTTAATATATTATAATGTTAAACATTAATATTGTCAATACTTTTTTTAATATTATTTTATTTTCCTATTTTATTGATTTTTATCCTTCTAGCATCACCTTCCATTAACTCTTGAAAAATGGACGCACTTGCGCAATTACGCTATAATCTAGCGGGGAATTCTAGCTATGTCCGTTATTTGTATCGCTAATCAGAAAGGCGGCGTGGGTAAAACCACTACCGTTGCTGCACTCGCCGATGGTTTGAGCGAGCAGAAGAAACGGGTACTCCTTATCGATTGGGACCCACAAGCCAGCCTCACTATCAGTCTGGGATACGATCCGGACAGTCTTCAGCTAACGGGTTATGATGTTCTGACGAGTATCATCAGGGATAATGGACGGTATTCGCTCCCCGATGTTACCCTAAAGACACATAATCCCAATATCGACCTGGTGCCGGCAAATGTGGAACTATCGCAGGCGCAGCTCGACCTGGTAAATGCTTTTACCCGCGAACTGGTGCTGAAGGATATGCTCAAGTCCGTGCGCAAGGATTACGACTACATATTGCTGGACTGTTTGCCCAGCCTGGGGCTACTGACTGTTAACGCCCTTTCCGCTTCGGATAGCGTGCTAATCCCATTGCAGGCGGATTTCCTGGCGATGAAAGGGCTGGCGATGCTGCTGACTACCATCATGCGGGTGCAGGAAAAAATCAATCCTTCTTTGAAAATCATGGGGATACTGTTTACCATGACCAATTCACGCACCCTGCACAGTCGTGAAGTAATTGAGGTAACTAAAAAAGCCTTCGGGGATAGGATAAGGGTTTTCGATACGTCGATACCGATAAGCGTACGTTTTAAGGAAGCCCCGGCGGCCGGGATGTCTATTCTGAACTACGCCCCGAATTCCGACGGGGCCGATGCTTATAGAGAACTTGTTAAAGAGGTGCTGCATGAAAAGAGCTAAGATTACCGAGGAACTGGCTTACGGTTCCGCATTAGACCGACTTACCGGGGGAGACCGTCCGGCAGCTCGCACCGAAGCGAAGAGGCCTGAACCAATTATGCCAAAAGTCGAATCTCCGAGGTCGGCGATGATAAAGCTTTCCGTCTTTCTGAACCGGGAGGAGGACGCTTACCTCGAAGGGCTGGCGGCAACGGCGAAGTTCAGCGGGGGGAAGAAGCTAAGCAAGACGAAGCTAATCGAGGGGATGGTGCGGGCTTTCCGCAAGACGAACCTGGATGTGCGGGGCGTTAAAGACGACCAGGAACTATTGAACAGGATATCGGCGCAGGTGAACCGAGGAGGCTAGGCGGTCTGGCCGACGAGGTAATGATGGGTTACTTTTAAAGTGGTTGCATCAGGCCAGGTTTGCGACTCCGGGCGTTTCTCGAAGGGGACGGATAGAGGCTCGGGCCAGAGGGTGGTGGATAGCTCGGGGATGGGGATGGGGTGGGCGAAGCGGAATCTTTCCATGAGCTCGTTGTGAGTGAGATACCTAACGACAGGACGGGTTACTACCGGGGGAGGCTCGGGGGGAATGGGCGAGGACTCAATCGTCAGTACGGGGGCCGGTGTGACTACAGTCTCTCTTCTTCTCGGTCGGACGCAGCAAATGACTTCCACCATGCCGATGTTATCGGGGTCGTAGTTGGGGCGTTCGCCGTTGAAGTCGTCCTTGAGAATAACGATGTCTTCCATCTCGGACTCGCGGTAGAGCTTCCAGCCGACGACTTCGAGCATTTCACTGAAGCCGCCAGTCTGCCAGCAGATGAGGGATTCGTTGTCAGCATCGCCGGGGAGAACAATGCCGAGGGCGAAGGGCTCGACGGTGCGGTAGCCGCCGTGGTAGTAGAACTCGATGGCGCGGAGCTGGTGGATGGCGTTGCAGATGGTGGCGCGCTTTTCCTCACGGGGGACGCCGATTTTGAGCATCTTTTTGAGGGAGGGCATGGCGAGACCTCTCTTTCTACCAGTGTATATGGTAGGGAAAAGGGCGGGGACTTGTCAAACCCAACCATGAATTGTTTTAGGTTTTTTTAATATTTTTTTTCCGGTGTATTAGCTTTAAGTTGAAGCTGAATTGTTTTTAATTGTTTTTATCTGATTTATGTTAAGTGGGGGAAACACCCTGCCCCGCACATGGATCCCGATTTCCATCGGGATGGTAAATTATAT
>CAYGVP010000019.1:0-15517 GCA_964353385.1 uncultured Dehalococcoidaceae bacterium | reverse complement strand
CTAGGGGGAGGACGGCAAACGTGCTAGTTCTTGAAATATCTCAATTTGACTTTTTGTATGAGAAATTTAGGTAACAAAATCGAGTTTTGTTTGCTCTCAAAACGTCAAAAAGTTATTTTCTGCATCCCTATCCGTACGGAATGTGATCAGTACATCCAGAGTGAAGGCATTGTGGCAACGAGCAATTAACCTTGCTTATTTTGAAGCAGTCTTCGGCATCAAACCAAGCTATTGCATAAGGTCGGCTCGGTTCCAATAGGAAGTCTCTCGGCTGACTTTGCCCTCGCGCAGTTCAAGTATCGATACCCCTCTAAATGAAAACCGCTTTCCGGTTGCCGGTGTAGCAGGAATGCTACTATGTGCGTGAGTGCCCGTCATAATCCATTCACTAGCAACTTTATTACCGGAAGCGAACCAAGATTTCGACTCAATTTGCATTTCCGGATAATCAGTGAAAGTTTGTTTATTCCAAGCTTTCATTTCATTCTTGCCATGCACAACTTCCCCCGTAGCCAAATCCTCAAAGAGACAATCATCTGTATAGAATAATACAGACTTCTCCAGGTCATGGGAATTAAAACCAGCATACCAGTCTTTAATTATCCTTCCAACGTCATTTGCCATCTTTACGTCTCCAATCTCAGCTCTTTTAGGGTAATCGTATTATACCACTTTGCCTTTGGGATTTCTTTGCAATTTTCGATATAGAAGGGTTCAAATTACTCACTGACAAATTGTAATCGCCTTATAACACCAGACTTTACTATCGTCTAATGATAATTACAGCTAAAACTTATACCACGAAAGTATTGACCTTTGCCAGACTCTCCTATAGACTCGCGCACTTTGCTTGTCTAAAGGAGGGTTATATGGTAACATTAGTCTCAGGCGACACTGGCAGTTAAAAAGGTAGGGAGGTTCGAATCCCCCCGGCTCCACCAACAGGTCGAAAGCCCTTTTCTTGATGACTTTAGAAATCCAGTATTATCAGGGATGAAGGGATACCTAATTAGTACTTTTCAGGAGGAATCGGTGAGCATTTATGAGGTTAATCATGCACAATTACGGAACGTCATAATAAGCCTCCTTGAAATTAAGGATAGCGATATACGAATAACCACTCTTCGACAATGCCAGAATGCTATTGATAAAAGTATACATATAGGTGGTGCTTTTTCCTCCATCATTCCATTTGTTACATTATTTTATGGAGACATAATAAAAATAGATGTATCCAATCCAACAAAGAGAGGGCAAGACATTTTCATCCTCAGTAAGGGGCACTGTGTTGCATCCTTGGCTTCTATTTATGCTGATTTGGGGTATTTTGATTCCTCTTCACTTATAAAAACTCGCTCAATATGCAGTATGATAAAAGGACATCCAGGACCAGTTCTACCCGGAGTGCATGTGTCTACCGGGCCTCTTGGGCAAGGTTTAGGAGTCGCTCAGGGCCTTGCTCTTCAAGGTAAATCAAATCCCCATTTCGATGTATTTTGCCTAACTGGGGATGGGGAACTTCAAGAAGGTATTATTTGGGAAGCTGTAATGTTTTCTGGTTATAAAAAACTTGATAACCTCTGTATGATCATAGATGCTAACTCAGGACAGCTTGATGACACCAAACAGCTTATTCTACCTCTTCCACAGCTAGGTAAGAAGATCGAGTCTTTTAATTGGAATGTCTTCGAGGTGGATGGTACACAATACGGACCGGTATTAGATGCGCTAAAAACGTTTAAAATCGGCCATCGAAATGGGAGACCAACCGCAATTATTTGCAATACTAAGAAAGGATTCGGTGGTTTTTCCAGCTCAATGTCAAGTCATAAAGCGACATTTTCAGATGCTCAGGTGCAACAAGAACTTGAGCTACAGATAAAACAGAGGAAGGACAGAGTTTCTGATTTTATTCGGCTTTATAACGATCTAATACGCCCATATAACCAACAAATTTCCATTGAAGATATCGTACAATTTGCTGCTAAACTAAATTTGAAAGTGGAAACCGATCATAGCGAAATCCTAGACGTAAAACCGATATCACCAAAAAGTAAATTAATTGCTGCTCCAATCCGGGATAAGAAAATTAATTATAATAACCAAGATTTACCCATTTTGGACAAAACTAAGGAGTATAGTGCCAGTAGTATTATTACACAGGCTATGCGTATTTTTGCCAAGGATACAAGAGTAGTCAGTATAGACGCAGATTTAGCTTCCACAAGTGGTCTTGAAGCCGGGGTAAGTTATGTAGATTCTTCAAGGGCATTGAATGTTGGTGTTGCCGAAGCCAACATGATGAATATTGCTGAAGCATATGCAGTAACTGGGCACAATGTATGGATAAGCACTTTTTGTCCCTTCTTTGATTGGAAAGTGCTTCGTCGCATAGCTATAGGTTACCAAGAACGTAAAGAGGTAATTGCCACAAAGTCAGGCTGGCTCACACTTGGACACAATCTCGATATTACTTTCTTAGCAACCGCCCCTAACTTCGAAACCACCACTAATGGCGCGACCCACATGGGGAATGACGATCTCCTTATATTTGATGCCATGGCACACCTTAATATCATTGATTGTTCTTGCCCGAACCAGCTCCTGGGGATTATGAAATGGATCATGGAAGGTAACAAGGGTCTAATCTACCTCAGGATTATGAGGGCACCCTCAAAAGTGATATATGATGAGCGTTTTAATTTCCAATTTGGTAAAGGTTATATATTAAGGCAAAGTAATCAAGACCAGGCAATGATTATCAGTAGTGGCCGTGGAGTGCATGAAGCTTTAATTGCTGCGGATGAATTAAATATTTCTGGGTTAGGTGTTGGCGTTGTTGACATGCCATCAATTGACAAGGATTTACTAATTGAGCTTAGCAAATCCGGGAAATACTTAATTATTGCTGAACAGAATAATGGGTATATTATTCGTCACTTAAAGGAATTTGTTTTTAATGACTCAAAATTAATCGATACATCCCGGATTATTTCCATTAATGCTTTGGATTCAGAAGGTAAACCACGCTTCATTCATTCTGGAACCTACCAGGAACTATTGCAGTATTGTGGATTATCATCGAAGCAGCTTGTAGAAAAGATAAAAAATATCTTGCACTAAAGCAATTCAGGTAAGGATAGCAGTTATGGGAAAATATATTTTTAATGGCTGGGAATATCCCTCGGTGAAAGCAGATCCACCCATAGAGCGCTTTCTTAAAATCATCCTTTCCCCGCAAACGAATGGATATAAAGAAGCAAGTGTCGTTTTTGCGCATATTCCCCCTGGTAGCAGCGCAGGTGTGCATACCCATGCTTGCGATGAAATTATGTTCATCTCAGCTGGAAGAGGTGAAGGTATTGTAGGAGCTGAGCGAGGCAAAATTGAAACCGATTCTGTTGTGTTAGCTCCGAGAGGAGTCGAGCACGAATGTAAAAATACCAGTGAAACAGAAACTCTTAAAATTTTTTGCGTCTATATCCCGGCTATAAAACCTACGCCTATTCTGGAAAAGCTTATCATAAAGACTAAAGAGTTTTTAGGTTCATAATCTAATTTGCCTTCTTGAATGGAAAATATATAGCTGCAGAGAAAAAACCTAATGTTTTAAAGGAATTCTAACCTGACCCTAGGGAGTATGCTGAAATAACCGCCTCAAAGGTGACAGTTTTCGCTAACTGTGTCCCAATAGTTTATTTTTAGCTACACCTACTGCGGATTTTTGCGAGCTATAAAAAAGATCAGAAATAGTGCTGACCCAAATCAGCGTCAAAAAGGAGAAGAAATGGCGATAATTGAAGAACCAATAAAAGAGGTACTGCATCTAAAAAACTACATCAATGGTGAATGGGTGTCTTCTGAATCCGGGGAAGTACAAGATATCATCAACCCAGCAACTCAGAAGGTTATCGCGAAAATGACCGTCTCGACCAGAGACGAAGTCAATATGGCCATCAAAGCCGCTAAGGAAGCCTTTCCTGACTGGAGAAAAACGACACCTCTGGCCCGAGTACGTTGTCTCTTCCGTCTCAAAGAACTAATGGAAGAAAATTTTGAAACACTGAGCCGCATCCAGACAATGGAGCATGGCAAGACTATTGACGAATCGCGCGGGGAGACAAGGCGTGGCATCGAAATGGTGGAAGTCGCCACAGGTATTCCATCTCTGATGATGGGTTATAACCTTGAGGACATAGCTAGTGGGATTGATGAGTATGTTATCTACCAGCCATTAGGAGTCTTCTGCCATATCGCTCCGTTCAACTTTCCATTCATGGTGCCATTATGGTTCAGTCCGTTTGCCTTAGCGACAGGTAACACATTTATCGTCAAGCCTTCCCCACGTACTCCTATAAGCCAGGTAAAGCTTTGTGAATTGATGGAAGAAGCTGGTATTCCTGCAGGTGTATATAATCTCGTCCATGGAGGGGGCGATGCCACAAATGCCCTGCTCGAAAGTCCTGATATTAAAGGTGTAACTTTTGTTGGTTCTACCCCGGTGGGGCGCGATGTCATATATAAAAAATGTGGTGAAACCGGCAAAAGGGCCATCGTACAATGCGGAGCCAAGAATTTCATGGTAGTCATGCCGGACTGTGATGTAAATAGAACAATCGCCGCCCTTTTAACATCTTTCTTCGGGAATGCAGGACAGCGATGCCTTGCCGGTGCCAACCTGGTCATTGTCGGTGAAGATGATGCCTTCTATAAGAAGTTTTTAAATGCTTTTGTTGAAGCAGCATCTAAAATCAAAGTGGGTTATGGCCTCGATGATTCGGTCCAGATGGGCCCGTTACAATCGACGGACGGCTATAAGAGAACCGTAGGATACATTGAAAAAGGCTTAAAGGAAGGTGCCAAGCTTCTCCTTGACGGGAGAAAAGTAAAAATTAACGGGAATTATCCGGGAGCCTGCTTCCTCGGGCCTTCCGTGTTTGAGGGAGTAACACCGGCTATGACCATTGCCAAGGAAGAGATATTTGGGCCTGTAGCCGGAGTCATGCGCGCGGAAAATCTCGACCAGGCGATTGATATATGTAACTCCAGTGCTTTTGGTAATGGAGATGCCATCTTCACCTCAAGTGGTAAATCTGCGCGCGAATTCCAGTACCGAGTCGAATCTGGTAATGTCGGTATTAATATCGGTATCACTGCGCCAATGGCATTCTTCCCGTTCAGTGGCATGAAAGACTCTTTCTTTGGAGTATTACACGGTCAGGGTAAGGATGCTATTCGATTCTTCACCGAGAGCAAAGTGGTCATTCAAAGGTGGTTTTAATGGAACTGAAAACAACCTCATCGGTTATCAGCTTTGCCCGAGAACTCGAGGAGAATGGTATCCATTTTTATGAAGGACTGGCAAAAAATTTTCCACAAAAAAGGGAAATCTTCCTGTCGTTCGCCAGTGAGAACAAGAAGACCATCATGCAAGTGGAGAGGGCTTATTACGGGGTTATTTCCGATGCTCTAGAAGGGGCCTTTTCTTTTAGCTTGGATAAAGATTCTTTCGTTTTCAGCGCCACTTTACAAGATAATGAGACGATAGGGAATGCTTTGAATAAAGCATTGAAAATAGAGAAAAGCACTGTATCTTTCTACATTAAAGCGGCGGAACAGTCAAAAGGGCTACTGGCAGATTTACCGCAAGCCTTTATGCTAGTTGCCCGTAAAAGAAGTGAACGGATCGCAAAACTTTTAGAAATCGATAAAAGCATAGGGAAAGATTAGAAGACTTCCCATTTCACCCTAAATCATGAAGCGTATGCTACATCTCTTAAAAACATCTTCTAAAAATTAATATCAAGCGGTAAATACTATTTAAAATCCACTAGCTTTTTCATGCATTCGGTTGCATTCGGTCTATATGTTCCGATAACCTGTAGCAATGTTGTCTTGATCTTCCTTTTGTTCTGATCTATACTCGCGCAGCTTAGAAAGAAAGGAGGAATCTCATGAAAAACGCAGAAATTTTAAGAAAGGAAGCTGGCACTCATAAGCCCTTGGTCGGCGGTTCACTTGTCCTGAGCGTAGCTGAAGGAAATCCACCTGCTACCACCACATTGTTTGTAGTTGTTACACCAACTTAGTTTGGGATATATTCCACCATTTGTTGCGTTTAATTGTTGTCTGAATGTTGTTAACTGATTCGTTCCAAACGATCAGAGGATAGCGTTAAAAATTCTAAATATAAATGATTTGACAGCCCCTACCTGATAAATTTAAAATAATCCGATAGGATCAGGTTCTACCATTAATGGAAAGAACCGGGCTTTAAGCAACGGTATATGAAAGCCGTGGGACCATTTATCCCATGGCTTTTTTTATAAAGATCAGTGTAAAAATACCTTGAGGAGGTTACTACGAAAATAGGGTTTGATGAGAATATAAGCATGGCTCTAAAAATCCGTGTTATTTTGTATATAATTCTCATTTTTGGACTTATGATTGCTATACTTTTAATATCCGCCGGGAGGTAGGATTATTGGCAAGAATGGGGATATTTCCTATTATAGATTTATGTATATTTGTTCAGTAATATCATAATCCCGTCGGAGCTAGTTCAGGAGAGATTCAACCTGTTCCATCATATTACCTCTATAATTATTTTAGAACGCTATGTTTCGTGTTTGCAGCTAAAACAAATATTACGTAAGCATTGACCTTGTCCCTATTCTCGTATATCATCGCACGCAAATCAGAAGAGAAGGAGGAAAGGTTCAATGTCTACTCACACGGATAATACAACTACAAAGCAAGCGTTTTTATCTACGGCCTGTATCGGCCTGTTCTTGAAGCGATGGGTGATAGGAAATGATAAGGGATTATGTATTAACTAACTATTCCCTTAGTCTTGCCAATACGTGAAAACAGTCTTCTTACCTTTCCTGCGGCTTCATACAGACCGCCTGGCAATAGCAAGACTATAATAACAAAGAGAGCACCGAATATTATAACGTGGACATTACCTAAATATATAGAAAAATATTTCTGAAGTACTACAAATATTACAGACCCGATGATAGGTCCGGGAATAGTGCCTACTCCTCCAATGAACGTAACGAGCACGGGATTAAATGCCCAGTCCAGATCGAAGGTCGCGAAATAGTAGTATGAAGCATAATAGTAAGCATAAACACCCCCGGCCAAACCTGCAAATAGGGAACTAACCACTAGTGCAATAACTTTATGCTTGAATACATTGATTCCTGAAGATGCGGCTGCGCTTTCATCTTCACGTACGGTTAACATCCCCAGTCCCAATTTTGAATTCAGCAATAAATAAATAGTCAGACAGACCACTACGGCGAGGGCCAAAGCCAGGTAATACCTCGGGGTCATAGAGTAACTAGCAAGCTGGCTGGCAGACATGAAACTGACTGTTGGAAGAATATTGCCAACGGTAACTTTCGCTATTATAGCGAGGCCGAGAGTACCGATAGAAAAATAGATCCCTTTAAGACGCAGAGCCGGGAGGCCGATAATAACCGCCAGTATTACTGCAGCCAATCCGCCAGCTGGAAAGGCAAGATAAAACGGAGTCCCCGTTTCCCATAGCATACGCGTGCATAAAGCGCCGATGCCAAAAAAGGCACAATGTCCAAGGCTAATCTGCCCGGTGTAACCGCCCAGAAGGTTCCAGCTCTGTGTCAGGGTGATATACAAAAAGACTAGCAAGAGCAAGTCGATGATATCAGTCCTGTCAATTACCGATGGCAATATGATTAAGGCAATAATTATTAACCCAAGTACGGTAAACTTTGTCCATTTCTTGATTGTCATATTCTAGCTGGCTTTCTTCGCGAACAATCCTTCTGGCTTTATCATCAATATGAGTAAAAACACAACCAGACCGACAACTTCGCGGTAGGATGGTCCGATGAACATTACACTTACCGCCTCTACGACCCCAAGCAAAATACCGGCGCTGAACACTGCGCCTATTTGCCCTAACCCTGCTAAAACCAGGACAATAAGGGCTTTATTGGTCCACTCCACTCCGACGTAAGGGTTAATGGCGTAATTCACGGAAGCTAACGCAGCGGCAACAGCCGCCAGAGCTGCCCCCATAGCAAATGAAACAAAATAGGTCCGTTTAATATTAACCCCCATCAGGGCGGAAGCTTCCCAGTCCTCCGAAGTTGCTCTTATTGATTTACCGAAGTAGGTCTTGTTAAGCAATAGATTTAATCCGAGTATTATAATTAGAGCCAGGACAATTCCGCCTATACCGACATAGGGTATTCTCACTCCGAAAACGTCGAGCACTCCCGCTGAATAAAATGTAGAGACGGTCCGATCGTCTCCGGTCCATAAAATAACCGCCAGATTATTCAACAACAACATTAATCCAAAGCCGATCAGGAGAGAGTTTTTTATCCGGTCACCTTCAGGCAGCTTGGCGGTATGAGAAAAGACCAGCCAGTAGAGGATGGCCCCGATGACAAAGAGAATAATGATAACTAGAGGAAGAGATATGAGCGGGTCCAGATTGAACAGAGAAAAAGCCCAGAAGATGACGTAAGCGCCTATCATTATTAATGAGCCATGAGCGATATTCAACATTTTCATAACGCCGAATACCAGGGCGAGACCGACTGCGGCCAGCCCGTATAAAGCGCCGGTAGTGATGCCATAGATTATAAGTTGCGGTGCATCTTGGAAGTTCATTTAATATAGTCTTTCAGTTAAATCCACATTCCAATTAATTTGATAAAAGCCGTTTTTAATAATCAACTTCTTCTCCGAGGTAAGCTTCAATAACCCGTTTATCATGAACTACTTGTTTCGGAGGACCTTCAGCTATTTTTTGCCCGGTATTAATTGCTATCATCCGGTCGCTTAGACCTATCACTGCCTTAACTATATGCTCCACCAACATTATCGTTATCCCTGAATCTCTTATTTTGCGCACTAGGCTCATGGCATTTACCATTTCGGTCGGATTGAGGCCGGCCATGACTTCATCGAGCAACAATATCTTGGGCTTGGTAGCCAAAGCCCGAGCGACTTCAAGCCTTTTTCGATCAGGTAGAGTAAGGTTCTTGGCCACAATATCTTTCTTGGCTTTTAAGCCTACATATTCCAGGATTGTCTCGGCTTCGATAGCGGCAGTCTTCAGTTTGGGAGCGCACCTCTCCCCGTACAATCTGCCAGCCATGGTATTTTGCAGCGTAGTCAGATAAAGAAAGGGTTTGACTATCTGAAAAGTCCTGGCGATACCCTGACAACATATCTGGTGGCAGCGGCTCCCGGTAATATCATTGCCCATGAAAACAATTTTACCGCTATCCGGTTTCATGATCCCGGTAATCAAATTAAATAAGGTCGTCTTGCCTGAACCGTTCGGGCCGATGATACCCAGTGTCTCACCCTCAACGAGCTCAAGGCTAAGATGATTGATGGCCATCAAGCCACCGAACGATTTTGAAATATCTTTTATTTCAAGAACTGCAGCCAATATACTATCACTCCGCTATGACGCTGTTTTAACTAATACCAGGCTCCCGCCTTATAATAGCATTTTAACTATATTACTTCAACAAGGCAGGAGCCTGGCAAAGATGACTTTTATCGTCCACTCCATGCTGGGAAGGGATATACTTGTTTGGCTGAAGCATGTGTAGCTGGCCAGATACACTCGATTTTCCCGTTCTGCCACTGAGTTATGATAATACTTTCAATAATGCCGGTACCTTTGGTATTGAAACTCATTTTCCCCATAACCGTATTCATATTAGTTGCCGCGATAGCAGTTCTAATATCCTCGGGGTTGAGAGTGCCGGCGCGTTCTATGGCATTAGCGAGAATCTGGACGCAGGTATATGCCGGTCCAACCAGAACATCGGCTGGCCGCCCGAACTTTGCCTGGTGCCAGGCATTAATGGCATCCACGCCGGTGAATTTGCAGTTCGAGTGCCAGGCAGGCATTTCGACTACATAATTTCCTTCAGCTACACCAGCCCAGGTACTCATATCCGGACCCCTGATGAGGCAAACCCATTTAGGAGCATAGTCGAGCTGCTTCATCTGTTTCACCATGGCTGTAGCTTCAGGCCCTATCGGTATACCCAGTACCATGTCGGCCCCCGCCGCTTTCGCCCCGAGTATCAGGGATGAGAAATCAGAAGTGCCGGGTGCGTAGGTCTTGTTGTATACGATGGTAAAACCGTATTTGGCAGCCGCTGCCGTCCAGACAGCCATCATTTCCGTGCCCCAGTCCTCCGATCTCATCCAGAGAGCCGCCTTGGTGGGTTTATCTGCTTGGTCACTATAGCTTGCGAATACGTCTATGAAGTCGGGCGATTTGGGGAACGGGGCGAACACGTATTTGTAGCCCTGTTCATGCGGTGCCATGGCGGCGAAGGATATTCCAAGCCACGGTGTCTTGTTTTTCTCACCGATAGCACATGAAGCCACGCACAGGGCGCTGCTAAAGCTACCAAGATAGGCAATCACTTTATCCTGTGAATATAATGTTTCCATTTGGCTGGTCGTTTTGGTAGCGTCGGACTGATCGTCACGCAGTATCAGTTCGAAGGGTATCTTTTTATTGTACTCTTTTACGAACACCCCGCCGGCTTTGTTAATGAGCTCGACGGCACATTCGTAACCGGCCTTTACCTGGGCGCCGCCGCCAGCCTGGCTTCCAGTGATGGGGACTGCGCCGCCAATCTTGATGGTAGCCGGCGCCGTAACTGTAGCCGTAGGCGTGGTCGTAGCCGTAGTCGTGGCTGTGGGCGTGGTTGTAGAGGTAGTCGTGGTAGGTGTCGCCTGACCGCACGCTACACAAAATAATACCAAGGCAAGCATCAAGGGTAATAATGCTTTAATAAATCCATATTTTACTTTCATTTGAGTATCTCCTACTGATTTATAGAATCGACCCTGAAATATGTTTTTCAGCGCCTTTGTCTCACAGTTTGGTTTTCCTTATAATCACCTCCTTCTCAGTAGTGAATATTTTCATGTAGGTCTTAACATTCTGCTACCTACCGTTAAGACTCCCTTTGCTCAGACACCTTAATGCCCAGATAGGCATCCTTAACGCTATCACTATTCAGCAGAGCCCGGGCATCTCCCTCGCCGGTGATGCGACCGTTCTCCATGGTATAGCCCCGATTGGCTATTGATAGAGCCATGTGAACATTCTGCTCTACCAAAAAGATAGATATTTTTTTGGTTTCGCTTATCTGCTTAATTACTTTAGATAAATTCTGCACCAGAAACGGCGCTAACCCCAGGGACATTTCGTCAAGAAGAAGAAGCTTGGGTTGAGACATAAGAGCCCGGCCAATAGCTAACATCTGTTGCTCACCACCGCTTAACGTGCCAGCGGCTTGTCTGGCCCTTTGCTTTAAAACGGGGAAAATTTCATAAATCCAGCTTAGCGTATTTTCCTTAGATTCTCTTGCCCGGTTGATGAAAGAGCCCATCTCTAGGTTCTCAAGAACAGTCATGCCCGGAAAAAGTCTTCTTCCTTCGGGGACCAGGCATATACCCAGATCAACAATTTTATGCATCGGGATCGTGTTAATGCTAATTCCATCGTATTTTATATTTCCAGTGCTTGGTCTCAATAATCCGGTAATGGTCTTCAAGGTAGTACTTTTCCCAGCTCCGTTGGAGCCGACAAGAGTTACTATTTCGCCGTCACCGACAGTGAGAGATACGCCCCATAGAGCCTGTAGATCTCCGTAGAATACGTCTATGTTATCAATTTGAAGCATTGCCTATCCTGTGATGTTATTGTGATAAATATGATAATAGATATGCTTTAAAAAGTCAAATAGATACGATTAATAGAGTCATCCACATTATTTTGGTGGAGAAATGGCTTATAACGGGTTTAAATATTGTTCCTTGCCTCTTTGTATTCCCGTGTCAGTCTTTCGGCTTCGGCGGTGAGTTTATCCCATTCGGTCGTTTGCGACCTGATAGACTCTTTGGCTTTAATGTATTCCCGGTTGGCCTCCGCCACTTTATAGCCGTCTTTATAGTGGTTCGGGTCCTGAAATAAAGCTTCCAACTCGGCGATGCGCGCGGTAAGACTGGCCACTCTTTTTTCAATTTCCGCGATGCGGTTTTTCGCCGGCGATATCTTGCGGTAAAATTCATTCCTTAAGTTCGCCTCGATTATCTTGCGCTGTTTCTGCTGCTCTTTTTGCTTGGCGCCGGACTTGGCGTGTTCTTTAATCGCCCGTAAAGTTTCCGGGACAACATCTATTTTTGGCTCCTGTTTATCGAGATAGTCGTCGTAGTTCCCCGGGAAAATCCTCAGCTTGCCCTCTCTTATTTCGATGATTTTGTTGGCGATTTCCCTGATTAGTGTCCTATCATGGGTGATAAAGCATATCGTGCCGGTATAAGCATCTAAGGCGTCGGTCAGTATTTCCCGCGATGGTATATCCAGGTGGTTGGTCGGTTCGTCCAGCAGCAGGAAATTAGCTGGCCTGGTAAGCATCTTGGCTATGGCCAGTCGGGTCTTTTCACCGCCGGAAAGCACCGCTACTTCTTTCATGACATCCTCGCCGCTGAATAAAAATGCCCCCAGTAGCCCCCGTAACCTCTGGTCTGTTTCGTCCGGGGCTACCAGCCGCAGTTCATCGATAATCTTATTGGCCGGATTAAGCAGCTCGATATAGTACTGGGCGAAATAGGCGATAGCAACATTATGCCCCAGGATGCGTTCCCCCTTTTCAAATGGCAGCACGCCTGCCAGTATCTTTAGCAATGTGGTCTTGCCTGCGCCGTTAGGCCCCACCAGCGCCACCCGGTCGCCGCGGTTGAGCTCCAGGTTAAGGTCGCGGTAAACAACTTTAGAATCATAGGATTTTTCTATATTCTTAAGCGTAATAACGACATGCCCGCTACGTACTGGCTCTGGAAAAGAGAATTTTATCTTTTTCGTCTGCCGCGGCACGACCATTCTCTCGATTTTTTCCAGCTTTTTTATTCTGCTCTGCACCTGCGTCGCCTTGGTGTTCTTGGCGCGAAACCGCTCGATAAAGCGCATCTCTTTCTGTATTTTTTGCTCCTGTCGCTTAGCGGTAGCCTGCTTAATTTCCAGGTCTTTTGTGCGGGCGGTTACATAACCGTCATAATCGCCGTGGAAGAAAACGACCTCCTCCTGTTCGATGGCGATGACTTTTTTTATCACGTTGTTTAAAAAAGCGCGGTCGTGTGATGTCACTAGCACGGCGCCATGATAGTCCTTAAGGTAGTTTTCGAACCAGCGCGTCGTCTCCAGGTCGAGGTGATTGGTCGGCTCGTCCAGTATCAGCAGGTCGGGATTGAGGAAAAGGAGTTTAGCTAGCTCAATGCGTGTCAGCCAGCCCCCGCTGAACTCGGCCAGCTTACGCTGAAAATCGTCTTCGGTGAAGCCCAAACCAGCGAGGATTATCTCCGCCTCGTATTCGGCATTATAACCCCCGGACGACTCGAATTCGTGCTGGACATTGCCCAGCTCGCGGAGCAATACAGCAATATTCGCCTCGTCTTTTTCTTCGGCCAGCTCTTCCTGTAAAATCTGGATTTTATGCGCCAGTTTGCTGATATTGCCTGACGATTGCACTATTTCATCCAGCAGCTTGCGTTTGGACGTATGCTGGATATCCTGCTGAAGGTAGCCGATAGTCGTACCTCGGCGTACGGATACATTACCGGTATCCGGCGTGATGTTTCCGGCGATTATCTCAAACAAGGTAGTCTTGCCCGAGCCGTTCGCGCCTATGATTGCAATGCGGTCGCCCATGCCCACGTTAAAGGTAACGCCGCTGAATAAATATCGCGCATTGTATGATTTAGATATATTGGAAATATTCAGCATGATGCATCCTCATAGAGCTTGCCAGTTATCATTATACAGATATTGAGTATCGATGGGAATGATAGGCATACGCCCGTGTGTACTATGTGATTATTATGCCGTCTTATTTGATCGACAATCTAGTAATTATTTTGAAATCTTCCAATATAGGTCAATATACGCAGAATCTGGTAAAGCATACTGTTTTCCTCTCTTGCCTTACGCATATAAACTTTGAATTTGCATTATGATGTAAAATTGCGTATAGTTACATTATCTATTCTACTCCGCCTTATTCGGGAGGTGTAACATGCTGGACGAATTGGGACAGAAAATAATCAAAGAACTCCAGGAGGATGCGCGGCAGAGTTTCCGCGAAATCGGTCGCAAACTAAAAGTGTCTGAAGGGACGGTGCGTAATCGAGTAAAAAGTCTGGTAAGTACCAACACCATGAAAATAAGCGCCGTCCCCAACCCGGAAAAATTGGGACTTAATTTTATATGTATTATGTGTATTGAGGTTAAGGTAGGTACTGCTGAAAAGGTGGAGCAATTACTGATAAAAAGCCCCAATGTTTATTACCTGTGCGGGTGTACCGGAACTTATGATATTATCGGGCTTTTTCTGTTTCATATACCCCATGAGTTCGATGAGTTCGTCAAGAATGTTATCGCTAATATACCGGACATCACGCGGACAACTACCTTTGTTGTTATGCACGTCTCCCGAGGCCCCTGGTCGCATAATTTAGATGTAACTTCGTTGGGGAAGTCCTGAATCAAACTAACTTTCTTTAATTGAAATTCGATAGTATGCATCGCTTTTATATTGAAAAAATTGACGGAAATAGCATTACCCTAACCGACTCTGAACAGCTGCATCGTATCCGCGATGTGCTTCGCTTAAAAGCTGGTGATGCGGTTATCATCTTTGACAGGGCTGGACATGAATATAAAGCCGTTACCGTCTCCATTGGTAAAAAGCAGGTAGAGCTTAATCTTACACCTGTAAATAGGCAACGGAGCAATAATACCAAACTCACCGTTGCCTGCGCTATCCCCAAAGGCAGCCGCATGGATGACATCATCGACTGTCTCACGCAGCTCGGAGTAGAGCGTATTATCCCTATGTTGACGGATAGGGTAGTGGTTAAGCTGGATTCTGCCGCCATGCAGGTCCGTCTCTTGCGCTGGCAGAAAATCGCCCAAAGCGCTGCCCAGCAATGCCAGCGGAGCAGTGTCCCTGTTATCTCGCTGGTGACGGATGTCAAAGATGTAATTGCCAATTCGCAGGACTTCGACCTTAAGCTGATACCTCACCTTTCCGGCAAAAGAAAGTTGATGAAAGACATCATCGCTAAACCCCGCCCGAAAAACATCATAGTGCTGATAGGCCCTGAAGGTGACTTTACGCCGGAAGAAGTGGAAATGGCTTTACATAACGGTTTTACCCCGGTTTCGTTAGGGGAAACAGTTTTACGCGTGGCCACGGCGGCTATCGCAGTTGCCAGTTATATTAAGTTTACTTTAGATAGATAATTTATTCTCCCTTTCTAAAATGGGGTGTCAAAGAGGGGCGTAAGCCCCTCTAAAAAAATAAATACCCCCCTCTCCAAACAATTATTCAGGAATATTATATGATGCCCTGTTTGGAGAGGGGGCAGGGGGTAAGGTAATCCCAATAATACGATACTCATACTCCACTAATCG
>CAYGVP010000018.1:0-15918 GCA_964353385.1 uncultured Dehalococcoidaceae bacterium | reverse complement strand
GGGGTAGGTTGTATAAGGTCTTCTCTCTTTAGAATAAATTACGCGCAAATAACCCACAAAAAGCTCTCCCTTATCAGGTTTGATTAATTTCTTTTACCCTGTTTGAGTACCTCGACCAGTTCAATGCTCGTACCGTCTTGGTCATGACAGAAGGTAACCCTGGCATAACCATCGGGCGAAATTTTAGGAGGACAATTAAACCTGACGCCGCTTTTCCGCAATCGTGTGTATTCTTTATCGATGTTATCTACAGCGAAGGCAATATGAGAGCACCCGATATCGCAGAGTTGGGATTTATCACGGGCTTTTCTCGGATGAGACAGGTATTGCAGGAGCTCTACCGTTGAACCGTCGGCCGCCGTTAGTTTGACCATCCGTACCCGGACGCCGGACAACCCCAAAATGCTGTCGATGTATTCACCCTCATCACTCAAGTCTTTAGCCACCTTCAGGCCCAGGAGACCGCGGTAGAACGTCAATGCCTTCTCCATATCGGTGACCACAATCCCGGTGTGACGGACTCCGGTTATCACTTTCTGCTCCCTTTCACTCCAGGCATTCGTCAATAGCTTCCTGTATAACAGCCGCGCCCTCGATGACAGCTTCCTCGGGAATGCTCAGCGGTGGCCCTAACTTCAGCGTGCCGCGTCCAGTGTGAACCATTAATAAACCCTTCTGCATTGCCTTCTCCAGGACTCGGTCGGTCAACTCGATGTCCAGTTCCTTTGTCACCGGATTTACAATATGTATTGCGTAAAGAAGCCCTCTACCCAATACGCAATGTATCCTGTCTGGGTAACGCTGCATAATCTTAAGCAGGTGAGTTTTAAGGACTTTTCCGGTCTTATTGGCGGCCGCTACCAACTTTTCCTTTTCTATTACCTCGATGTTTGCTAGGGCTGCCGCACAGCAGAGAGGGTTCCCGGTATGAGTGCTGCTAAGGTCGGAGGGAATGTCCAACAATTCCGCCCGGCCAAGCACTGCCGCGAGGGGCAGACTCGACGAAATCCCCTTACCGCAGCAGACCATATCTGCCTCCACGCCATAGTGTTCGAAGGTGAATAATTTACCCGTCCTGCCGAAGCCAGCCTGTACCTCATCAAATGTAACCAGAGCTTGGTGCGCATCAGCCCAGGCGCGCAGCGCCTTAATATAGTCATCCGGATAAAATATTGCACCCCAGGCCAGATATGACTCGACCATGAAGCCGGCTATCCGGTCGAGTTTGAGTCCCCGGCTCTTGAGCTGCTCCATGCCTTTCTGGAAGCACCACTCTCCGCACTCTTCATAACGCTCTTTTCCCCAGGGGCATCTCTGACAAAAGGGGGAAGGGAGCTGGAATATATCAGGGTCAAGGTTAACAATCCATTCTTTGCCGGCCGGGCTCCCGCTCATTTGCTGCGAGCCGACGGTTCTGCCATGAAACGCGCCGTCAAAGGAGACGATGGCTATCTTTTTCGGGTCGAGCCGGCGCCCGTACATACGCGTTAGCTTCAACGCACATTCCGTGGCTTCACTGCCCGTTGACATGAGAAAGACCTTCTCTATCGGCGCAGGGCTTATTTCTACCAGCTTGCGGGCTAGTCGGGCGCGAATCTCGGAAGCGTAGGTGTAGTTATAAAGGAGCTTGTGGTTAATCTGTTCCGCCAGGGCATGGCGAATATCCGGATGCGCGTGCCCGGCATTGGTCACGAAAATGCCGGAAGTAAAATCTATCCAGCAGTTGCCGTAAGCGTCAAAGACCTGGTAGCCTTCCGCCCTGTCCCAGACTACCGGCAACTCGTGGTGCAGTGACCTTGGTTCATAGCGGTCAAGCTCTTTCAAAATCGGTATGGAATCTGGAGCTGGAATAGCGGTTACGATACGCCGGTGTTTAGTTTCCACCCGCGGGACAGGCACCGGTTCAAGACTAAACGTGAATTCAGACATCGCCTACCTCTTCATCGGGAAGTTATTTTTCAGGTATTCATAAATGGGGTTGGTTCGTTTACTTAGGACAAATTCAATGAACTCGAAGTCTTCAGGACGGTCTAGCTCCCCGACATCCGGGGTGATGAAAGAAAGTATCTTCGGGCCGTGTAAAGTTCCCAGATTGGCTAGGGTCTGACTTTTGATGATATCTACGTATCCATTCGGGTGATAAACTGGCGGGAAGGTTTGTCGGGGCAAATTATAATATTCGGGCCTCGGGTCATCGGGGAACAGACCTGCGTAAAAGTCGTCTTTTATACCAAAGAGCTTATAGGGAGATTCCCTGGTCTCATAGGCGGAACGGAGGGAGGTTGCCTCTTTATTATGCAGGATTTTCTCAATCGCTTTATCGATAAGAGCGGGGTCTCTTAACGGCGCCGGCGGCGGCAGCATGACGATATATTCCGGCTGCTTGCCTTCGTTAGTCTGGAACCAGTCAAGCGCGTGTTTAACATATTCGATGTCAAGTGATTTATCTGTGGAAATTTCTTTGGGGCGCAGAAAGGGGACTTCCGCCCCGTAGGAGCGGGCTATCTCCGCAAATTCCTCGGAGTCGGTGGAGACCATCGTCCTTTCGATTCTGGAAGAAAGCTTTGAAGCAATGATTGAGTACGCAATTAACGGATAACCGGCCAGAAGTTTAATATTTTTTTTGGGAATCCCTTTACTTCCTGCTCTAGCCGGAATCAGGCCTATAATCACTGATAACCCTCCATGAATCCCCGCTTTTTCTGAAATGACCGGTCATTGTAACGAATTCGTTTACCTGGCCGTCTATTCCTCTATCGACAAGCAATATTCATTTGCATTCCTTCACTTCTTCTACAGAGATATTGTAAGTGAATCCATCAATAAAGTATTCTAGTATTTTTTCTATAGCGAGGTGTTTATTTAGATTGAAATCAAATTTCCCATACAACTCTCTTAGCGCCTTGATATGCTCGTCGTCCTTAAAGAAAAGTATCTTAATAAATTGTCCTTTGCATCCTTCAATGAGTCGATCCTCAGGAACTATAAAAGGCAGTATATCTGTGCAAACATTTAATGCCTTCTTGCTGATTTTAGAATTTCTATTTACTTCATCAGCGTCTATAAGGTTTTCCCTCATTACTCCCCAAATATCCAGAGGGATTGTACAAGATGACGAGAAACGCTCAACGGCTACGTCTTTTATAAAATCAATGAAAGCTAGATAAGTAGGACGATTCAATATTAGCTCTGCCATATACTTAAAATTCATTTTTGAAAACCCACCATTTAAGAGCCTGTCAAAATGTTGATCTTCTAAATAGTGACTCCTTAAATCATCATAAGTTGCAAACCATTCTTCTTCGGCATCTTTTCTAAAACTGTTAAATAGATCATCTATCAATGCAAATTGTTTTTTATCGCTATCAACAATTTCTATAATTAAGTCAAGGGGATTAATTCCTTGAGTAGTTAAATATTTTAGGAGTGGTGCAAGAAACCGAGTGTTCCATCCGAACCAAATCAACCAATGAATCAATCTGAAATAGAGAATATCGTCCTCTGTCATAGTAGAAGTAGCCCGAATACTCTCTTCAGCCTCTAAGCTCCTAATTCCTTGATACGTGCCGTAAGAACCTTGTATTAGACGGTATTTTGTCTTTATGTCATATTTCCGTCTCTGTTCATCAGTTTCCAATTCTGAACCCGGTAACATGCGGATGTTTCCAGCATCAATAAAGTCAAATCCTGTATCGAAGCTTTTTCTTAAAGTATCTAGATGACTCTGTTTAGTCTCCCCAGGCAAGCCCAAAAGAATATCTACCACTGTCTCTACTCCCATCCCCTTCACTTTTTTAATGATGTTCGGTATCTCATCTTCTTTTATGTTCGTTAGCTTAACATTTTTTTGTACAACCGGGTCGAAACTCTGAACTGCAATCAAATATCTTTCCAAATTACCAAGCTGGTTAAATATTTTCAAATTCATATCACTGCGGTTGTGACTTGCCCAAACCACCACTTTACGTAACGAGGGGTGGCTATCTCTGATTGCTTTAATCTTAACCGCAATTAATTCGTCTCGGTTAAATAATCCAAAATTTGCGTCCGCAACTATCCATAAGGGTAAATTTGGATTAATTTGGACAATATAATCCATTTCATCATAAGCTCTTTCGAGGGGAAATTTCCTAACCTTCTTTAGAGCTGATATTCCCCAGGTGCAAAATGTACAACTAAAGGGACAGCCCCTGTTTGTTTCAAGTAAGGGGATTAGGCCTTGTTTTAGGAAATCGTCTAAATAGCCACCTAAATATACCGACGGTATTGTATCCAAATCGGAAATTTGATCACAAGGAGAATAAATTAATTGTAGGTCTTGAGTTAAATATGCACATCCCTTTATTTCTTTCCTATTGCTACGCCAAGAACTGCCTTCACCTAATTCTATGACAGTGTTAAGGAAGTTAACAAAAGGTTGTTCCCCTTCAAACATCATATAAATATCCACATATGGATTTCTTTGTAGGAAAGCTTTGATACCCATTCTATCCGTTCTTATACCAGGGCCACCCATAATAATGATTGTAGAGGGGGAAAACGTTTTTACATGGTTTCCAATTCGATAATTCAGGTCGTAGTTCCAACTGTAATTTGAAAGACCTAAAATGTCGGGTGCTTCTCTTTTAATTGCGTTTAACAGTTCGTCAGGAGATTTAAATAATGAAATATCTAGTTCATTCTTGAAAATAGATTTGCTGTACGCTGATAGGTAGGCAATATTTAGTGGTACAACATAATTACCTGGTATGCTGTGAACTAAGTCAGCTAGATAAATTTGCAGAATAGGTTTACTCATCTGATTGCCCATCCCCCATCGACAATGATTCACTGACCAGTAAAATACCTGTTGAATTAACCTCGCTGCCTCAGTTACCGGCCCGTGGGCACCCCCCAGAACTCACAGTTTTGGCAAAGGCGCACTTTATCTCTTTGCCCCATGATGTGATGCCGCAGGTATGATTTTCGTAGTTTGCCATTCCAGATATCTTTTAATGGCGTGGTATTGGCATCGCCTATTATGCCGTATCTATAAGGGTCATATCTCACGCACGTTGCCACGCTGCCGTCTCTTTTTATGACCATATGGCTAAGGAGGTCAAGGCATATTCCTGTCTCCGGTATAGTGGGGGATTTCTTATAAGCAAAGCTGCCCTTCGGCGAGTGTAATATCCTGGTGGCAATGATACACCCTAGCTTCTTGTACCTTTCCAGATCCATATCCCCCAGGCATCTTATGATGACATTGGGTTTCCGGTTGCCTTTGTACGCAAGAAATTTCTCAATTAGTGTGTATTGCTCATCAGCCTCGGGGTCGCCCTCAAAGGTAGATATTGTTATCGTATCCAGATTATCCACAATCTCATCGGCTTTTACCATTAATAACTTGCCGTTGGTGTCCGCGCACCTGACCTGCCGGTGAAAAAGTTTCACAGCTTCACCAAAGCGAGGATGAAGCAGCGGCTCGCCATTATCGTGAAATTGGACGATGATGCCGGGCGGTAATTGCCTGGCTATGGATTCTACCAAGTCCCAGCTCATATCGCCCCATTTGGCGAGTTCGGGATTTTCCCTCTCCATTTTGCGTCGGCCGCACATCCAGCAATCTTTGTTACACCGGCTTGTTAGCTCTATGTTAACTGTGCCCAGGCCATTGAACGCCATTCAACTTCTCCGAAACGAGGCAATATGCCGTTACTCAATATCCTTATTAGTATTTCTGAAATATCTTAGTTTAGCTGCATTAGTCTGTTCTTCTGGTGTAATCTGCTTTATGCCATCACCCAGAAGCCTCGCAATATTTTTTGCATTCGATACCAGTATCTGAAGACCTCTAGCCTCCAGGGATGCTGACTGGTCACTTCCATACATTGCCCTGTCCAGCGTGATGTGCCGCTCGATAGCAATTGCGCCTAATGTGACGGTTGTGATAGAAGGAATAGGGCTTACTTCGTGACCGCTATAACCGACATCGCAATTATAGCGTTCTTTCAGCGTTTTTATGCATGATAGATTCAAGTCCTCTTCTTTGGCAGGGTAGGTTGCCTGGCAGTGCATCAGCATAAAAGGGCATTTGTGCCTTTTAAAGATATCTACCGCCTTATCGATGTCATCGTAGGTACTCATGCCGGTTGATATGAAAGTATACTTGCGTTCCTCGGCTACGGCATTTAGCAAGGGGATATGGGTGAGCATTGGTGAGGCAATTTTGTTATATTTTAGGTTATATTTCCGGATAAATAGCTGGCTTTCAACATCCCAGCACGATGCAAACCATTCAATTTTCCTCTGTTTGCAGTACTGATCAATAATGTCGTATTCCTTCTTCCCGAATTCTAACCCCTCTTTTTGTGCCCTTTGTGTTTCTCCCCATGGGCTTTGCCGTGGTGAATCTAAGAATTCTTTTGTATAAACGATATCTATTGTCCGCTTTTGGAATTTTACCGCATCACAACCGTAATTCTTTGCCATGTCAATTAACTGTTTAGCTATCTCAATGTCCCCATTATGGTTTATACCAACCTCGGCAATTATAAAAGGAATGTTCTGTTTATCCATTATCCTCACCAAATAGTCCTTTCTCTACCAGATAGCAAAGAATATGACCGATCATGATATGCGATTCTTGAATCCGTGGTGTCTCTGCAGAGGGGACGGCTACTAGAAAATCAACAATATCCTTTATTTTTCCACCGGAGGCTCCGGTAAAGGCTACGGTTATCCCTCCTTGCCGTTTGGCTTCTTCCATACCTCGGAGTACATTTTGAGAATTACCGCTGGTACTGATGCCAATCACAACATCACCGGGCTTGACTATCGCCTCAACCTGGCGTGCAAAAATTTCTTTAAAATCATCATCATTTGCAGTTGCGGTTATTATGGAGGTATTCGTGGTGAGTGCTATTGATTCCAATGCTTTTCTTTTAAGATAGAACTTGCCAACTAATTCACAGGACAAATGCTGGGCATCCGCCGCACTGCCTCCATTCCCGAACCAAACTACCTTATTGCCCTTCCGATAAGCATGAATCATCTCCTCCGCAATCCGGGCTATGATTTTCGAGGTAGTCCCTGCCAATCGTCTCTTGACGTCAATACTATCTTCAATGTGCTTTTTTACAAGCTCCTCTATTTTATCCAATTCCTTGCCACTCTCTCTCATTATGAAAGTATCCGTTCGTTGTGATTAAAATTGGCTATTTCGGCCCTTCTGGAAAAATCATATATCGCTACGCTCACCCCTGTCAAGCAAGCGAGACCGTTTTTCTGCCACAGAGATGAACTGCTTACCGGGAGATATTTACGATACAGGAGGAAGCCAGGGTATTGATAAATTGCCGGGGGCAGGTAGCGTTTCTTTATCCGCGTTTATTCTCCCAGCCTGACGATGTTATCGCCGGATAGGACTCTCGTAACGCCTCTGCAATCAAAAACCAGTTTAGATGCAGCAACTATTTTTTTTATGTCGTAGCTGGTGTGCGCGGTGGCTATTACCGTGCAGTCCGCCCACGTCAGATTTTCTTTTGTAAGCTCTACGGAGCTTAATGTTCCGTCGTCGAGCGAAATCGCGGGGATATAGGGGTCGTTGTATTTTACTTTAGCCCCTTTCTCACCTAGAAGCTGTACCAGTTTCAGGGAAGGAGATTCCCGTGTATCATCAATATCTTTCTTATAAGCTACCCCTAGCACCAGCACCTTAGCGCCCTTTAAACTTTTACCGCGGCTGTCCAGCGTTTCCATAATGCGGGAGGTCACGTGGTGAGGCATGCGGGTATTGATCTCCCCCGCCAGCTCGATAAACCTCGTGCTGAAATCGTACTCCCTGGCTTTGCTGGCAAGATAACTGGGGTCAAGCGGAATGCAGTGTCCGCCCACGCCCGGTCCTGGGTAAAACGGCATAAAGCCGAAGGGCTTGGAGCTGGCAGCCTTAATGACCTCCCAAACACTTATCCCCATTTTTTCACACAGCTGGGCAATTTCATTGACTAGGGCAATATTTACATGGCGGAACGTATTTTCGAATATCTTGGTCATCTCCGCCACTTCCGCACTGGAAACCGCGAGCACTGTATCGGCCACCTGGGCGTAGAGAAGCCTGGCTAGCTCTGTAGATGCCGCATCGATGCCGCCCACCACCTTCGGGGTGTTTTTAATGCCGTACTTTTTGTTCCCGGGGTCAACCCTTTCTGGGGAGTAGGTGAGGTGAAAGTCCTGCCCGGCTTTTAAGCCGGAACGCTCCAGAACCGGCAGCATTACTTCCCTAGTCGTGCCCGGATAGGTGGTGCTTTCCAGAATTATCAGCTGTCCTTTTCGCATGTGTTTGGCTAAAGTTTGAGATGCTTGGATAACATAAGATAAATCCGGTTCACGTGCTTTAGTGAGAGGGGTAGGTACGCAAATACAGATGACATCCGGCTCGCTGAGTCGACTTTGAGCGGTGGTCGCCTTAAAACATTCGGAGGCAACGGCTGCCGCGAGGTCGTTACTGCTTATATCGGTGATGTAAGACTGGCCTTTGTTGATAAGGTTCACCTTCTTCGACTGGGTATCGAAACCCAGTACTTTAAAACCGGCCTGCGCAAAGGCGACTGCCAGCGGCAGACCAACGTATCCCAGCCCCATGATGCCGATAGTCGCCGTTTTTTTCGCGAGTTTTTGTTTCAATTGCGGTTGTGATTTATTTTTCATGACGTCATATACCTTATCGTTTCTTTAAGCCCTTCCTCCACATATGTATTTCGGTTTATAGCCGAAGGTTCCGGCTTGATAAATACCCCTATTACATAGGCCGTCAGTAATAGCCACGTGGTAATCACGGTTCGTTAATTCTTGGGAAAGGTGAGAGCCACTAAGTCCTGTTCGGCCAGTGATAATTACCTTTTTCATGTGGGTCTTACCTTGTGCTATCCCAGAAATACTTTGTTACTCTTCTGATATCAATCTCAATGATAACATATTAGAAATTGAAATTTCTTGGAAACTCCCGACTTCTCCCGGTCACTGATTGCAGATTATTTTACATTAGCCTATCACTCTACCGTAAGACTGTCAAGCAGGCTGTACCCATAGATATGTTCAGAGTTTGGAGAAAAGAGAAACTGATAAGAAATATAATAAAAGAATTGAAGAAACCATTTTATGCATTCAGTGTAGAATTTGAAACATGTGTGTTTTATCACCATGTTGGTATTAAGGAGATATTCGAAAGAGAATTGAATCTGGAGATAGGGGGACTCGAACCCCCGACCTCCGCGATGCGAACGCGGCGCTCTCCCGGCTGAGCTATATCCCCACGAATACAGGATTATTATAACATATACCGGCTAGCGCTCGATGCGCTTTATCTGATAGCGCAGTTTGCCTGCCGGTACGGTGATTTCTATGGTTTCTCCATCAACGCGGCCGCGCAGGGCTTTCCCCAGCGGCGAGGCCGTGGAGATTTTGCCCTTGGCGGCGTTAACCTCACGCGGGTCGACTAATATATAGCGGCATTCCTCGCCGGAATCTAAATCACACGCCAGAATACTGTCCCCGATACTTGATTTGCGGGCAGGCTCTTTCTTTTCCTGAATAATGGTTGCTGATTTTAGAGTGTGTTCAAGCTCCTTAATTCTTCCCTCGACGTGCCCGCGTTCTTCCTTGGCGGCATCAAGCGGCGCGTTTTCCCGGAAGTCCTTATCAGCGGCAGCGCGTTGTATTTCCCTCACCAGTTCACGACTCTTCTTTTTAAGTTTATCCAGCTCTGCCGCCAGTTCATCATATCTCTGTTGCGTTAGTGTAGCGGTCTCAAATATCTCGCGTCCGACAGCAGTGGCTGGCACAGCCTTACTCTTCTTGGCTTTAATGTGCGTTGACAGGTTGGTCTGACTCCATCCTGCCTTCTTGGCGTGGGCGAAGAAGGAACGTAAAATCCCCATCTTTTTTTCGTAGTCGATATCCGTAACGTTTAGCTGCTCGGCATAACTGGCAACCGCCGGTCCGGCCAGTCTGGAAAACGCACTCTCCCACCCGTACCACCTGGCGAATCTATATACCTCTGCCCGGCTGGAGTCCCTGTCTTTCGCCGAAAGTTTGCCCAGGTAAAGCGTAGCGGCTTCACCCAGGCTGGGAACGCGGTTTATAATATCGGGCATTTAGCACTCCTTGTAATTATGTTGTTTTATTCTAAACGTTGCCGGCGTTACCGGTCAATGCTGATAGACTTGAAAGGCAGCTTTATTATCTTGAGAGACCTGGTTATCATCTGGTATTTTAAAAGATTCGTTATCGCCCGACTGTGCCAGTCGAAGGAAATGTCTTTGTCTTTGAGCAGGGCTTCATCGATGCCGCTGGATTTGATTATTTCAAATATCCGGTCGATTTGCTTTTCGCTCATTCTCTCAAATAGCTTCCGCGCCCAGTATCCTGTTTTAAGTTCCCTTCCCAGCTTCCTCCGCCATGCCCTTTCGTAGCTTGCCAGTCGTTTTGCGGAAAGGTCGTTATCCGCCAGCGCCTGGTGTAAGATAGCCGCCGCAATATCCGCTCCCAGTAAGCCGAAATATATGCCGCCCCCGGTAGTCGGTTTCACCTGCCCCGCGGCGTCGCCTACGGCAATCATCCTTTCGCCGTAAGTGTGAAGCGGTGGCTTTAAGGGGATGCCCCCGTAGCTAAGCTTTACATCGGCGGAAGCTATTTTACCCCGCTCCGCCAGTAGATGCAGCCATTTCTTCAGCCGCGCTCCCGGTTCCATGCGTGAAAGTAGTCCTGCTCTCCCCATGCCCTGTGCTGTCGGCACCAGCCAGCCAAAGAATCCGGGCGCCATATCCCCGAAGTAGACCTCAATCTCTTCAAGACCCGGGGTTTCCACCTCTGCCTGCGTGCCGACTACATAGTCTTTGGATGCTCCCAGCCCCGCACGCTCGTTAAATCCTGGATTAAAGCCGCTGGCGACGACTACGGCTTTAGCCGTGACTTGATGGCTTTTACCCTTGCCTGATACATTAACGATAGCGCGGTCGCCGGCGACGCTGATATCCGTTATACGGCTATTGAAATGGTATTCCGCTCCAGCCTTTTTCGCCCGTTCCGCCATGGATGTATCGAAAGCATACCTGTCTATGACAGCTGCCTGCGGTTCTTTACGATACAGGCGAAGCATATTCCCTGAAGGTGAAAAAAGCGTGGCGGTGTTTAGTTCCCGAAGAATCACCCTGCTATCTATGTCGAATGAATTGACGCATTCCTGACTGATGATACCTGTGCAGCAGTCCTTTCCTCCCACCTCCGCTTTTCTCTCAAAAACCAGTACTTTACAGTCCTTTTCCGCCAGGCGACGTGCAACATGGCTTCCCGTCGGTCCGCCGCCGATAACTATCACATCGTACATTCATTCTCCATCCGGGGCTTCGGTTTTTCAGCTCTAAAATCCACGTCATAATACTACCCTGTCAAGCTGGCAACTTCAAGTATATGCTCTTATAGTGTATTCAGATACCTTCAAAGGAGTATAATTAATAAGTAAAAAGAATTGATATTGATAATATGACAGAGCAACCTCAAAAAAAGCGGTTTCTACCTGAAAAAGGCATATCCAGCGGACTCACATTACAGCTTCTGCGCGCTAAGGCGAAAACAGGTTTCCGCAATCCCCATTTCTGGATAATCATCGGCGTATTTATCGCCTTTACCTGGGTCTATTATGCTCTATTAGAATCCTATAAGGATATATATATCATCATCTTCTTTTACCCCCTGATGTATGCTGCTATCGTCTACCGCATACGCGGGGTAATTATCAGCGGTGTTGTCTTCCTCGGTATCCTGTTGCCACAAGCGCTTATCGTTTCTCAAGACCCTGTATTCCTAATCCGTACGCTGATTTTTGCTGCCTTTGCCTATCTTGCCGCGGCACTCGGCGCCGTTCTCCTGAACTACCTGGAGCACCAGCTGGAAGCGTATCAGGAAATCCTCTCTTTAAATGAAAAACTGAGCGACTCTATAGATAAGCTCAAGAAGACCCAGCAGCAGCTTATCCAGGCGGCAAAATTAAGCTCTATCGGTCAGCTGTCGGCGGCGATAGCTCACGAGCTTAATAATCCCCTTGCGGGTATACTTATCTATACCAGACTGATGAAAGAAAAATTAATTAAAGGTACTATTGAGAGGGAGAAACTGCAAAACAATCTAGAAAAAATAGAATCGGCTATAGAGTATTGTAGCAGCATTATCCAGGGGTTGCTTGATTTCGCCCGCCAGACCGAGCCGCTGCTGCGCCCGGTAACCGTGGGACGCGCTATCGATAAAGCTATGTCTTTAGCAGGACACCAGTTAAAAATGAAAACAATCGACGCATCTCGTGAAGATGCGCCGTCGCAATCATTGGTGGTGGCGGACTTCAATCAGCTGGTGCAGGTTATTATTAACCTCATCGTCAATGCCGTTCAAGCCATGAAAGAAGGCGGCAAGCTTACCATCAACACATCACAGGATGATAGTTGGGTGAGGATAAGCATCGGTGATACCGGCTATGGAATACCCCAGGAAAATATGGACAAGCTTTTTACACCCTTTTTTACGACTAAAGAAGATGTAAAAGGCGTCGGTCTGGGTCTGGCGGTGTCTTATGGCATTATCAAGCGTCATGGCGGAAGGATTGAAGTAAAGAGCGAGGTGGGGAAGGGCAGTACTTTCACTATCGTCCTGCCGGTTTTCAAGGGTGAGGAACCGCCGAAAAATAACCAGGGAAATAAGTAGCGCCGCTTATTTCATCCGCAGATTTGAATGGCTGTTGTTGCACCATTTGGTACTTGGGGGAAAGAGTTATTATTGTATATCGTTAAGGTCGATATATCCTTGCTTTAGTCCCTTGATGATGGCATCGGTGCGGCTGCTGCAGCCGAGTTTGTTAAAGATATTGGTCATATGGGCTTTCACGGTACGCAAACTGATAAAGAGCTTTTCTGACATCTCTTTGTTGCTTAGTCCCCGCGAAGCCCAATTTAATATCTCCATTTCCCTCGTAGTAAGCTGCCCGCCGGTATCGCGTTGTTCCTCGCTTTTTGACAAATTAGCCAGTCTCTGTATGAGTTTGCGAGTTACCTCGGGGTCGAGGACAGATTCACCCGAACGCACGGCGCGTATAGCTTTCACCACATCCTTACCAGGCGCATTTTTTAATAAATAACCGCAGGCGCCCACTTCAAGCAGCCCGATGATATAGCGGATATCACTATAAGCCGTCAATATAAGCAACGATGTCAAAGGACAGGCCTGTTTTATCTGTTTTGTCGCTTCCATGCCGTTAAGTTTGGGCATGACGATATCCATGATGACGATATCCGGTTTTAGTTCTTTGGCCAATTTAACTGCTTCCTCGCCGTTGGTTGCCTCCCCCACCAGTTCAAAGTCTTTTTCCTGCTCGAGCAGGTTGCGCATGCCCTCCCTTAGCATAGCGTGGTCATCGGCGATTAGTATTTTGGTCTTCATATGTTCCTGTTAGCCCTATTTAGAATTGTTTTTACCCCTTATATTTTATTACGTTCGGGTAAAAATCTCAAACTCGGCGTATTAGGTCTAAGGTGCTATATCAAAGGGACGAGAATAAATACGACTTACTGGCAGGCAAGATAAGTTCTAAGGGCGGTTAAGAGCTTTAGCGCAAATGCTAACATTGAAGAGGGACAGTTGAAAAAGGTTGCATCAGTAGCGTGAAGAAAAAAAGAGAAATACAAAAGCAAAATCACGAAGAAAATCTGGAAAAAAAGAAAGCCATTCTCCTCGCTTTAACTAAAGCCTCTAAAGACTATTTGTCCTCAAAAGAAAGCATTAATACCTTCGATATTGAATCTGATGATTATTACACGCTCTCCCGGGATGAGATAGAAGCACTAGTCAATGGCGATATGAAAAAAATCGAGGGCTGGGCCAGCAATATGGATAGGGACCACGCAACCCGGCTTTTACGCTGGCTCATTAAGGAGAAATGGTGAGGAAGGGTGAATCCCGTCTTCACTGATATATCAGCAGATATATATAAAAGGAGTTGAGCTTAATGGTTGAAAATAAAAAGGTACTGATTGCGGATGATGAGAGTATCGTAAGAGATTCGTTAGCGGACTGGTTAACCGACCATGGCTACCAGGTTATCACCGCCGCTAATGGTGATGAAACACTTAAGATACTCAAGAAGAATAATAATCTGGGCGTTGTTGTCCTCGATGTGCGTATGCCAGGTAAAGACGGAATCTCTATTATGGAGGAGACCAGGCAGCAGCACCCCGACCTTAAATACATCATCATCAGCGGCTATCCTTCCGTTGATGTCATGAGCCGGGGAATAAGGCTCGGAGCTATAGGTTTCCTGGTAAAGCCCTTCGACCCTGAAGAACTGGAAAAGCTCGTCAACCATGCCCTGTACGGTGAAGAAAAGAAAACCGTAGTCGCGGCAGAAGAAACCTCCCGCTCGGAAGAGGAAATCCTCGGTCAGATTTCCGGTAAAGAAATAGCCTCCATGATGGCGGAAAACCGCGTGTTCAATCCCTCTCATGACTTTTCCAAATCAGCATCTATCCGCAGCCTTGAAGAGTATAAAGCGCTTTATAATTGGTCAATTAAGGACCCGGAGGAGTTCTGGGGACAGATGGCAAATCAGCTGGACTGGTTTAAAAAGTGGGACAAGTTCCTGGAATATGATTTTAAAGATAAACCGGAAGTGCGTTACTTTATCGGCGGGAAAATAAATGTAAGCTACAATTGCCTTGACCGGCATCTCAATACCTGGCGTAAAAACAAAGCCGCTCTTATCTGGCAGGGTGAGCCGGATGCCGATACCCGTGTCTATACCTATCAACAGCTCTATCACGAAGTATGCAAATTCGCCAATGTCTTGAAAAAGCAAGGCATAAAAAAAGGCGATACCGTTTCTATCTACCTGCCTATGATTCCGGAGCTGGCTATATCAATGCTGGCTTGTGCCCGTATCGGCGCCATCCACAGCGTGGTCTTCGGCGGTTTCAGCGCCGAGGCTTTGCGTGACCGGATTCAGGACTGCAGTTCGAAATTACTCATCACCGCTGATGGCTACTGGCGCAGCGGTAAACAAATTAACGCCAAAGTTAATGCCGATAACGCCCTAAAAGAGTGCCCTACCGTCCGGAAGGCTATCATCGTCAAACGACTCGGTATAGATATCGCGATGCAATCAGGACGGGATTTATGTTGGCATGAGGAAATAAATGCCGCTGATATCTCCTCCACCTGCGAAGCCGAACAGATGGATGCCGACGCCCCACTGTTTATCCTCTATACCAGCGGCAGCACCGGCAAACCCAAGGGTGTTCTCCACACGCAGGGCGGGTATCTCCTGCACTGCTATCAGAGTATGAAATGGATATTTGACATTAAAGAAGAGGATACGTACTGGTGCACCGCTGATGTCGGTTGGGTTACCGGACACAGCTATATCGTCTACGGCCCCATGTCTATCGGCGCTGCCAGTCTCATGTTCGAAAGCGTGCCCACCTACCCCGGCCCCGATAGATTCTGGCAAGTCGTGGAAAAATTCGGCGTTAACGTGTTTTATACCGCCCCCACCGTCATCAGAGCTTTGATGAGAGAGGGCGAGGAATGGCCGAATAAACATAACCTCTCCAGTCTTAGAATCCTCGGCAGCGTCGGCGAGCCTATCAACCCCGAAGCCTGGATGTGGTACCATCGCGTTATCGGTAAAGAAAAATGCCCCATCGTAGATACCTGGTGGCAGACGGAAACCGGCGGCATCCTCATTACCCCCCTCCCCGGCGCTATTCCCACCAAACCCGGCTCCGCCACTCTACCCTTCCCCGGCGTCGAGCCTATCATACTGAAGGAAAACGGTAAAGAGGCCGGCATTAATGAAGGCGGCTGGCTCTGCATCAAGAAACCCTGGCCCGGCATGATGCG
>CAYGVP010000017.1:0-17088 GCA_964353385.1 uncultured Dehalococcoidaceae bacterium | reverse complement strand
CGATAATCGCCGTTTATCCGTAATATATTGCTTGGTCCTTTGCGTCAGGAATTTTTTAAGTGCCTCTTCCATCGACCCTATATTATTACGCTGCAGAGTGAATTACAACTCGCTCTCTACTGTCATCGCGAGGAGTCCTTCCCCGGAAGGACGACCGTGAGAATCCAGTTCATCTTTCCCTGACTGTCATTGCGAGCCCTTTCGCAAAAGGGCGTGGCAATCTCTATCTCTCCTCCAATAATAACAATAAAATAGTAGCTTCTTTATTTCCCCATCTTACACATATTGTGTATAATTTAACTGTCTCCGCAGGAGGTGCTATGGACTTCAATCTGACCGAACAGGAAAAAATGTCGCAAAAGCTGGCTAAGGACTTCGCTTTAAAAGAGGTCGCCCCTAAAGCGGCGGAAATCGACCGCACCGGCGAGTTCCCGCTGGACCTGGCTAAAAAAATGGGGAAGCTAGGCTTCCAGGGTCTGCCTTTTCCCCTGGCATACGGAGGCAGTGCCGCCAGCTACGTTAGCTTTGTTTTAGTGCTGGAGCAAATATGCCAGGCGTCTGTGTCCGTGGGCGCCATCATGGCGGTCAATACCGTGCCGGAGGAGGGCATTTACCGCTTCGGTAATGAGGAGCAGAAAAAGCGCCTCCTTACGCCGCTTGCGCAAGGCAAATGGCTGGGTGGCATCGGCTTTACCGAACCGGATACCGGCTCTGACCCCCGCCTGGTTAAAACCGTCGCCCGACGCAGCGGTAAAGGCTATATTATCAGCGGACAGAAAATGTTCATGTCCCTGGCGCCGGTGCTGGACGTGGTGTTGCTGTTTGCCCGCCGCGAAGGCGCTGAAGGTCTGAATGCCTTTATCGTCGAATCTCAAGCTAAAGGCTTTGCTGTGCAGGAAGTTTTAGAGACGATGGGGTTAAGGGGACTGGGTACCTCTATCGTTAATCTGGACGATGTTTATGTGCCGCAGGAAAACTTAATCGGTCAAGAAGGGCAGGGGTTCGATATTTTACTGGACGCTATCAGTGTCGAGCGTATGAGTGTGGCGATGCAGGGGGTGGCTGTAGCCCAGGCGGCTTTAGACTTATCGCTGGACTACGCTAAACAGCGGCAGGCGCAGGGCAAGCCCATTGCCCGCATGCAGGCTGTCCAGCAGCCTCTGGCGGAGATGGCCTCCCGCATTGAGGCCGCCCGCTGGCTCGTCTACCGCACCGCCTTCCTCCGCGACCGGGGACAGAGCATCCAGTACGAGTCGTCCATGGCTAAGCTCTTCGCCTCCCAGGTGGCGGTAGAGGTCACTCGCCTGGCAATGCAAATACACGGCTCCTACGGCACGATGAAGTCCCTCCCTATAGAAAGACTTTACCGCGACGCCAAGATGACCGAGATATACGTCGGCATTTCCGAGGTCCACCGGAGTATAATAGCCAATAGATTGTTGCATGGATAAAGCTTTTCCAAACGGGGTGTCTAAGAGGGGCGTGAGCCCCTCTTTTAATTTACTCCCCCCTCTCCAAACAGAATTATATAAGGTTTTCCCATTGACCCGTTTGGAGAGGGGGCAAGGGGGTAAGGTCTGTAGTATAATAGTGTCGTGTCCCAAAAACATTTCACTTTACTTAAGACCTCTAACGCCGCACGCGCCGGGGAGCTTAATACCCCCCACGGCAAAGTCCTTACGCCCGTATTCCTGCCGGTAGGCAGTCAGGCAACTGTCAAAACCCTCACCCCTGAAAACATTAAAGGGCTTGGCTTCAATATGCTTCTTGCCAACACCTATCACCTTTACCTGCGCCCCGGCATCGATGTTATTAAGAAGTTGGGAGGACTTCACCGGTTCATGGCTTGGGACGGCGCTATCCTCACCGATAGCGGCGGCTATCAGGTCTTTAGCCTTTCGCCCCTGTGCAAAATCAGCGATGAAGGCGCTGCCTTCCGCTCCCACATCGATGGCTCCGAGCATTTCCTCACCCCCGAACTGGCAGTCAAGTACCAGGAGTCTTTAGGCGCCGATATCATTATGGTGCTGGACGAATGCTCCGCCTATAGCGACAGTAAAGAGAAGGTGAAACGGGCAATGGAGCGCACGCATCGCTGGGCAGAGAGGTGCCTTGAAGCCCACCGGAGTGATAAGCAGGCGCTTTACGCCATCGTGCAGGGGGGCATGTTTCCCGATTTGCGGCAAGACTCGGCGGAGTACCTGACCAAGCTGGATTTTCCCGGCTACGCCATCGGCGGGTTGAGCGTCGGCGAGCCGAAAGAGGTCACCCTGCCGCTCGTCGAGCAGACGGCGGCGCTGCTCCCCGAGGATAAACCGCGTTATCTCATGGGCGTTGGCGCGCCGGAAGACCTTATCGAAGGGGTAGCGCGCGGTATCGATATCTTCGACTGCGCCCTCCCGACGCGCGTCGCTCGCAACGGCGCCCTCTTTACGCGAAAAGGGAGAGTGAATATACGCCGCGCGGCTTACAGCAAGATGGACAGGCCTATCGACCCTGCCTGCGACTGCTATACCTGCCGCACTTTTTCCGCTGCCTACCTTAGTCACCTTTTCCGCAGTGAGGAACTGCTGGGGCTGCGCTTGGCTACCATTCATAACCTCCGCTTTATCCGCAACCTGATGCGCGATATAAGGAACGCTATTTTGAACGGCATATTTGACGTTTTCGCTAAAGATTTCCTGGCTAACTATCAGCCTACCAACGAACAGGTGCGGGTGGAGCAAAAGGGGAAGTGGTTGAGGGGGAGGAATAATGAGGCTTAATTTGAAATAAGGTTAAAGTTAACCTAAACTGGCATATAGATAGGAGATTTTCCCAAAGAGGTGCTTTATAGCTAAAGATAAAGGTAAGAAAAAAGAAAAACACCTGACGCCAATAAAACAAGGCGATAAATACATCTGCCCGCATTGTAGAATAGAATTACCTTACAATAAGGACTGCCCCGCGTGTAAGCTGGGAATCGACTGGACGAAGATTTAAGGCACTTTACGATGCTGTCATTCCAGCGAAGGCTGGAATCCATGTGGTTGGGGGAATGTTGCTCTACTCATCCCCCATGTATCACATATATAACATTCAGTTTATCGCCGTCTTTAAGCGGCTTGTTCATGTCCTTGGGGTAAACGTTTTCGCCATTGATAAAATAGTCGTAAGAATGTATCAGGTTGCCGTCCTTATCGAGTAGTATCTTCTTTAAATCAGGGAACTGGCGGACGAGGTCATGCAGGCACTCGCGGACGGTCTTGCCTTCCACCTTCATCTTAAGAACGTTGCCGGTATATCTGCCGAGAATCGATGATATTTCTACGTTTACGCTCATTGCTTTTTCACCCGTTTAGGTTTCTTGCCGCATACCTCGCAATTAGGGTCGCGGTTGATTTTAAACTCGCTAAATTTCATGCTCAAGCCGTCGAAGTTCAATAGCCTGTCGGTCAATAGCTCACCAATTCCCACGATATATTTAATGACCTCCGTAGCCTGGATACAGCCGATGACCGCCGGCGTTACGCCGATGACGGGGAATTTCTCTTTAGGTGCGGTGGCGCCATGATAAAGGCAGTTAAGGCAGGCGGTCTTGCCTGGCAGTACGGTCATGGCTCTACCCTCGAAGCCGTTGACCGCCCCGTGAAAGAACGGGATTCCTTTTTGCTGGGCTGCCCTGTTCAAAAGATATCTGGTAGGCAGGTTGTCCATCGCATCCACTATTAAATCCGAATCGCCGATGAGTCGGGATATATTGGTTCCTGTTATCGTTTCGGAAATAGTCTCAATTTTGATGCCCTTATTGAATTTTCTTAACTTAACTGCCGCTGAATCCGCCTTGCGCTTCCCAATGTCCTCTTCCCAGTGCAGGACCTGCCGGTTGAGATTGCTCAACTCCACCTTATCGTGGTCGGCAATGCGCAGCGTGCCTATACCCGCGGCAGCAAGATAAATAGCCGCCGGCGAGCCCAATCCGCCGGCCCCGGCGAGGAATACTTTAGCTTTTTTCAGTTTTTCCTGCCCTGCCTCCCCGAACCCGTATATCATTATCTGGCGGTCGTATCTTTGCAGTTCTTCCATGGTAAGCATGATATCTTGCCCCGCTTATTTAAATTGTCTCGCTGTCTATCCACTCAAGGTAGTCGCGGCTGCCGCCGATGATTGGCAGGGCGATTATCTCTGGGAGGCGGTAGCTGTGGATTTTCTTTACCGTCTTAATGACCTCTGGCAGTAGCGATTCCCTGGTCTTAACGATGAGCAGGCTTTCATCGGCCGCTTCCAGTTTGTCTTTCCACCAGAAGTGCGAATTTACTGCCGGAATGATGTTGACGCAGGCAGCCTCTCGTTTTTTAATCAAAGCTTTAGCTATCTTCTGTGCTTCTTCTCGGTCTTTTGCCGTGATTAAAACGACGATATAGTTTTTCTGTTTCATTGTTTTATATTATTGCCAGCATTCGCTCGACTGGAATCAGGGCTTTAACGCGTATTGCTTCCGGCACTTTGACCTCCGGCGTAAGCGCTTCTAAAGAATCCAGGATTTTTTCCAATGTAATTTTTTTCATATTAGGGCAGATTGCCTTTTTGGATGCCGGGAAGAATTTTTTACCCGGATTCTCTTTATTAAGTCGATGTAAAATTTCTGCCTCCGTGCCTACTATAAGCTCTTTAACATCCTCGCGGGCGGCGTAGCGTATCATGCCGCTGGTGCTTAAGGCTTCATCAGCCAGGGCGATAACGTCCGGGCGGCATTCCGGGTGGACCACAACTTTAGCTTTAGGGTGCTCCTTTTTACGCTGGATAATGTCCTCAGGCAAAATCTTAACGTGGGTGGGGCAGTAGCCGGGCCAGAGATGCATTTGTTTGCCCGTCTTTTTAGCGATAAAGTCGCCCAGGTACTGGTCAGGCACAAACAGAATCTCTTTAGCCGTAATGCTGCCAACGACCTTCACGCCGTTGGCGGAAGTGCAGCAGTAATCGGACTCCGCTTTAACCGCGGCAGTGGAATTGATATAGGTGACAACCGTAACACCGGGAAGTTCCTTCTTTTTCTTTTGCAGTTGCTCTGCGGTAATCATATCGGCCATGGGGCAGCCGGCGTTGGCATCCGGCAGCAGCACTATCTTACTCGGATTGAGAATGGAAGCCGTCTCCGCCATGAAGTGCACGCCGCAGAAAACGATAACATCAGCGTTAGTCCTGGCGGCTTTCTGGCTAAGCTCCAGCGAGTCTCCAACAAAGTCGGCAATATCCTGCACCTCTCCCCGCTGGTAGTTATGGGAAAGGATGACGGCATTCCTGGCTTTTTTCAGTTTCAGGATTCGCTCGATAGTGCTTGTTGCCATGTGTTCATTTTACCCTAAACGCGATATTATTCACAGAGTACCCTCTGCGCGTGGGAGTAGATTTTCATGCCGGCTTCTTTAAAGACACGGACAGACATATCTGTGTTCATTGTTGTGCCTGCGTCTCGTACGAAGCCGATAAGGGTCACGCCGTATTTGTCGGCTAAAGCCGCACCACGGTCGGTGACGGCGGCCTTGGTGGCGATGATGGGGATGCCGGCGCGGCAGATTTTAGCAACCATTTCTGAAGCCATTCGCCCGGTTGATGCGATTACAGTTTCATTCAAGGGAATACCCTGCAGGAGAGCGGCGCCGATTACTTTATCTAGGGCGTGATGGCGCCCGATATCCTCGGCTATGGCAACAAGCTCCTTGCCGCGAAGGAATAAACCGGCGGAATGGACGGCCTCGGTCTTTGCGAAAATTTCTGATTTCAAGACAGCGCGGACGCAGTTAAAAACATCTTCTTTAGTTATTTTAAGAGTGGATTTGATTTTATTTTTGATAAGTTTCTTGATAATATTTTTCCTTAAGGTAACATCAGCTACGCGGTTATTTATGGTCAAAGACTTAATGTCCTTGGCCCGGTTGATAATGCCCTGTGAGAACAGGTGGCCGACGACAAGCTCTTTTTCCTGCTTGCCCAGGAAAGTAATAACGTTGGTGTATTGCCGGCCATTGATATTAATGATGAGGGACGTCTCCTTAATGATGTTTTCCGAGACTGGCGCGTAGCTGTCACCTTTCACCTGAATAAGTTCAACTTTTTTAAAAGTTTTATCCATTTTTCTCCGTTATTTTTATTTTATCGCCGGGCTTGACGCTTCCGCCATGTATCACCCTGGCAAAGACTCCCTCCCGCGGCATAATGCAGTCGCCCACCAGTTGGCGTATAGCGCAGCCGGCGTGGCATTCTTTGCCTATCTGGGTCATTTCAAGTATCACCTCTCTACCAATATTTAGACGGGTACCGATAGGTAGGGCTACTAGGTCTATGCCTTCGATAGTGATATTTTCCGCAAAGTCGCCCGGCTTTAAATCCAGACCTTTGCCGCGCATTTTATCGATGCTCTCTATCGCCAGCAGGCTGACCTGGCGGTGGCTGGTGCAGTCGGCATGGGCATCGCCGACAACACCGAATTCTTTCTGGATGACCACTTCCGCAACGGGAGTTTTTACCGTGCCTTTCTTTTCACTTGTGCATACCGCAATTACCGACGCCATATCTTACCTTCCCTGTCTGATTATTGTGCCGCCGCCGACTACCATATCACCGTCATAAAAGACTACGGACTGCCCGGGGGTTATAGCCATCTGCGGCTCGGCAAATTTTACGTAAACAGTATTTTCGTCACGCGGGCTGACGACGGCTTCGGCTTCGGAGTGACGATACCTGATGCCGGCTTTTAATTTAACCGGATTTTCCGGCATGGATTTGGCTATCCAGTTCAAGTTGTCGGCCAGTAGTTCGTCGCTATATGTCTGTTTTTTAGTGCCTACAATCACGGCGTTTTTCTCCGGCTCTATAGCAGTAACGTAAAGGGGCTTGGCGGCAGTGATACCCAGTCCTTTACGCTGGCCGACGGTATAAAAAGCGATGCCTTCATGCTGTCCCAGTACATTGCCTTTTCTGTCGAGTATGGGGCCCGCTGGGGGTAGTGATGAAGCATGGTCTTTTAAAAACCCTGTGTAATCGGTGCCCGGTATGAAGCAGATTTCCTGGCTTTCCGGTCTGGCGCCGACAGGTAGTTCCATTTCATTAGCGATTTGTTTTACCTTAACTTTGGTCAAATTGCCGATGGGGAAAAGAGTATGGCTTAGCTGCTCCTGTTTGAGCCGGTAGAGGAAATAGGACTGGTCTTTGCGCTGGTCTTTCCCCTTTTTCAGTAAATATTTTCCCGTAGCTGTGTCCTGCTCAACACGGGTATAATGCCCTGTGGCTAAAGAAGCAGCTCCTATCTCTTTGGCTCTTTCCCATAGCACGCCGAACTTAATATAGCGGTTGCAGAGTACGCAGGGATTGGGCGTGTTGCCCAGGCTGTATTCGCGACAAAAATCGGCGATAATTACGCGGGAGAAAATGTCCCGTAAATCTATAACGTGGTGGGGAATTCCCAGTTTTTGAGCTACTCTACAGGCGTCTTCTAGGGCATTCTGATTGTTTTTGCCTTCGGTTAACTTCATGGTTACGCCAAAAACTTCATGGCCTTCCTGTTTAAGCAGAGCGGCGGCTACGGAAGAATCGACGCCGCCGCTCATAGCAACGGCTATCTTCATAATTGCAGCATTTCCTGTTTGTTTAGATTCCTCCGCCCTGGGAAAAATCTTTCTCAATTCTTATCGTTCAAAACATTGTTTGCCTTATTAATTTATCCGACACCTTAATTATACTCTATTTCTAAGGGGGATGAAGAGGATAGTTGACTAAAACAGTAAACAATTATTATTCTATCAATAATGACAATCACTGTCAATTTAAGTATCACCTTAATCTTTTGGGGGTATTAACGTCTCCCTTTCCCTGCTCTGTCATTGCGAGCCATCCCGACCGCAGTCGGGAGGCGTGGCAATCTCATAGACTTGTACGAAACTCATCCTCCTTTATAGGAGAGTGAGTCCTGAACTTGCCGGGGGAGATAAGAGAGGGATTTTGTTTTCAACTTTGAAGTATGCTTGTCTATTGTGTAGAATAAGGCCGATGACAATGGAATTACGTAACCTGCCCAGCGTTGACAAGATATTGGCGGATAAACGTATTGCTAAGGCGGCGGAGAGCTATTCTCATGACCTGCTGGTAAGCATTATCCGGGAGCAATTGGTGCAAGAACGGACCTCTATTACAAAAGGTAAAGCTGGAGCTTCTTTTGATGCCATAGTAAAAGCTGTCATGGAGCGACTTGAAACTATGCTGAAGCCTGGCCTGTGTCGGGTAGTCAATGCTACCGGCGTAATACTGCATACTAACCTCGGGCGGGCGCCGTTAAGTCGGGAAGCCCTGGAGGCAATGGAAACAGTTAGCCGCGGTTACTCTAACTTGGAAATCAATATGGAAAGCGGCAACCGCGGGTCGCGCCAGGTCCATATTGAAAGTCTTTTGTGTCGGTTGACCGGCGCGGAAGCGGCGCTCGTCGTCAACAATAACGCGGCGGCCGTGCTTTTAGGTCTGACGGCGCTGGCAAAGCGCAAAGAAGTTATCGTGTCTCGCGGGCAGGCGGTGGAAATCGGTGGGGGCTTCCGCATCCCCGACGTCATGCGGCAGAGCGGCGCCAAGCTCAACGAAGTAGGGACGACCAATTGCACCTATGCCCTTGACTTCGAGCAGGCTGTCGGTGCTCAAACAGCGGCATTGATGCGGGTCCATTCCAGCAACTTTCGCCTGGTGGGCTTTACTAATGAAGTAACTCTGGAAGAGCTGGTTGATATCGGGAAAAGGCATAGCCTGATGGTTTTTGACGACCTCGGCAGCGGAAGTTTACTGGATACAACAGTCTTTGGGCTGGCGCCGGAACCAATGGTCCAGCAGAGCGTTAAGGCGGGCGCCTCGTTAACGTTTTTTTCCGGCGATAAACTCCTGGGCGGACCACAGGCTGGCATTATCGTCGGAGAAAAACAATACATCGATAAACTTAAAAAACATCCGCTGGCGCGGGCAATGCGCATCGATAAAACGCGGCTGGCTGGGCTGGCGGCAACCTTGATACATTATCTCAAGGGGGAAGCGACTTTAAAAATACCTGTCTGGCAGATGATAGCCGCGCCGCTTAAAGAGATAGAAAAACGCGCCAGGACCTGGGTGAAGGTTCTAGAAGATGATGCTAAAGTGGTTGATGGGGAGACGATGGTAGGCGGCGGCAGCTTGCCCGGCGGCAGCCTCCCCACTAAGCTGGTAGCCATCGGTAGGGGAAGTAAAAATATGCAAGCTATTAGCCGCAGGTTGCGACTTAGAGAAGTGCCGGTCATCGGGAGGATTGAAAAAAATATATTACTCCTCGACCCGCGTACGGTTCTGCCGGAAGAAGACGAAATAGTAATGAAGGCGCTTTCCGAGGCAGTCGGTAAATAGATATATTTCTGGATAAACAAAAGTATAACAGGAGTTTTTATCATGAGTGAAAAAGAGATTACCCTTCGTTATGGCTTTAATCCCCACCAGAAACCCGCCCGCATATACACTAAAAAAGGGACTCTGCCTTTCATGGTGCTTAATGGCGCCCCGGGCTATATCAATATGCTGGACGCGCTGAACTCCTGGCAACTGTTGAAAGAGATCAAACAGGTTCTCAAGCTGCCGGCGGCGGCTTCGTTCAAGCACGTCAGTCCTGCTGGTGCAGCGGTGGGCATACCGCTTAATGATACTCTGAAGAAGGCCTATTTCGTTGATGATATGGAGCAATCACCGTTGATGGCGGCTTATGCCCGGGCGCGCGGCGCTGACCGCGTTTCTTCCTACGGCGACTTTGCGGCTTTAAGCGATACGCTTGATGTAGCGACCGCAAAGCTAATCAATAGAGAAGTCTCCGACGGCGTTATCGCCCCCGGCTATGAAAAAGGAGCGCTGGATATTCTCAAGGCGAAAAAAGGCGGCAAATACCTGATAATCGAAATTGATGCCGATTATGCGCCGGAAGAGATAGAAACACGCGAGGTTTTCGGTATCCAGTTCGAGCAGAAGCGTAATAACGCTATCATTACCGCGGAAATATTAAAGAACATCGTCACGAAAAAGAAAGCTTTCCCGGCTGATGCGGTGCGCGACCTCATCGTGACTACCGCCGCTATAAAATACACGCAGTCCAATACCATCGGCTTCGGTTTCGATGGACAGGCTATCGGCATCGGGGCGGGACAGCAGTCGCGCATCCACTGCACGCGGCTGGCGGCAGAAAAAGCCGACCGATGGTTCCTGCGGCAGCATCCCACTATACTTGGTATTAATTTCAAGCCGGGCGTGGCGCGGGCGGAAAAGAATAACGCTATCGACCTGTTTTTACAGGAGAGGCTGAACAGCTTTGAGAAGGAAAACCTGAAAGCCGTTATGGTTAAAGTGCCGCCGCAGCTTCCCTACGAGCAAAAGAGAGACTGGCTTAGCAAGCTCAAGGGCGTATCCCTTTCATCCGACGGCATGATACCCTTCCGCGATACTATTGACCGGGCGTACGAGAGCGGGGTGGCTTATGTTCTGCAGCCCGGCGGCTCTATACGCGATGAAGACGTTATCAAAGCCTGCGACGCTTACGGCATGGTCATGGCTTATTCCGGCGTCAGGCTTTTCCACCATTAAAACAAAATTAGGGTGAGTCAATGTTTGTACTGGGCACGGCCGGCCATATCGACCATGGTAAATCCCTGCTGGTAAAAGCGCTGACCGGCATCGACCCTGACCGTCTGCGCGAGGAGAAAGAGCGCGGTATGACCATCGACCTGGGTTTTGCCTGGCTCAAGCTCCCGAGCGGTCGTGAGGTGGGTATCGTGGACATGCCCGGCCACGAGCGCTTTGTCAAGAACATGCTGGCGGGTGTCGGCGGTATCGACCTGGCTCTGCTGGTTGTCGCCGCCAATGAGGGCGTGATGCCGCAGACAAAAGAGCACCTCGCTATCCTGGACTTAATTGGCGTTAAGCGCGGCGTTGTCGCTATCACGAAAAAAGACCTTGTGGACGACGAGCTTTTAACGCTGGTGCGGATGGAAGTGGAGGAGCTTATCGCCACGACCACTAGCGCAGGTTCACCCGTCATTACGGTATCTGCATTGACCGGGGAAGGTCTGCCGGAGCTGTTAAGCGCTATTGATGCGCAGCTGGATAAGACCGAACCTAAAAAGGACCTCGGACGTCCCCGCCTCCCCATCGATAGGATTTTCACTATCGCCGGTTCCGGCACGGTGGTTACCGGCACTTTAATCGACGGCGCTTTAACGACAGGACAGGAGGTGGAAATCGTCCCCTCCGGTTTAAAGTCGAGAATACGCGGACTCCAGACACATAAATCTAAGGTCGATACCGCCAGCCCGGGCAGTCGCGTAGCGGCGAACCTAGTGGGAATTAATACCGCCCAATTGGTACGTGGCGATGTTATTACTAAGCCCGGCTGGCTGAAACCGACGTCTTTAGTGACGGTTAACCTTAAACTGATTGACTATTTACAGCGTCCGTTACGGCATGGCGCCGAGGTCAGCTTTCATACTTTAGCGGCGGAAGCAATGGCTAAAGTGCGCCTGCTGGAAAGCGAGGAGCTTAAGCCGGGCGCATCCACCTGGGCGCAGATGGTTCTGGAAAAGCCTCTGGCTATCGTTAAAGGCGACCGCTATATTATCCGCTCGCCGATGGAGACATTGGGGGGCGGCGGCATCGTCGATGTGCACGCTAAAAGACTCCGCCGTTCCCGACCGGAGATAATCGATAATCTCAAGGCGAGGGAAGGCAATAAGACTGAAGACATAATTATAGCGCTGCTGGAGACCAAGCAGCCGCTGGAGCTCGCCGCGCTGGTTGCACAGGGAAATTTACCCGCAGATGAAGCCCGCCCGGCGATAGAGTCGTTAGTTGGGGAGGGACGCGTTATCGCTTTAGGTGAGGGCGAGCGCCGCCTGCTCTTAACGGCCGCAGGCTGGAAAAACATTAGCGATAAAGTCGTCGCCGCACTTAAAGACTATCACAAAAAATACCCCATGCGTTCCGGTATGCCCAAACCGGAGTTCGCTACGCGGCTTAAGCTCGGCAGCTTTATCACGCTGGCGCTGGAGAGTCTTATTCAGCGGGGATTAATGGTTGAGGAGGGGGGGCACCTCCGCCTGCCGACTCATACCGTTAAACTTACTCCTGTACAGCAGGGCAAAATCGACGCCTTTTTAAAATCTTTAATGACCAGCCCCTTTTCCCCGCCCTCCGACCTTATACCCGAACCCGATTTGCTCAACCTGCTGGTGGAGCAGGGCAAGGTTATGAAAGTCAGCGATAACGTCGTTTTTTCCGCTAAAGCCTATAATGCAATGCTTACTAAAATCACCGCGCAAATCAAGAAAAACGGCAAAGTAACTTTAGGCGAGGTGCGGGACTTGTTCGGGACCAGCCGCAAGTACGCCCAGGCTCTCCTTGAATACCTCGATAAAGAAAAGATTACCAAGCGCGTTGGGGACGACAGGGTGTTGTATTGAAGTAGTCTGTTTTTTTAATTTTATTAAACTATTATCAAGCTCATGGTTATTATAGTAAATACTTTAGCTAACAAGAAAAAGAAAATATGGTTTATAACTTGTTAATCTTAAGAGTTCGTTCAATTTGTTCACGAAGATTGCTTTCTGATTTTATTGGCGAAATAACATAGACGTTAATATACTTATTCATAAGATTCATTCTGCTAACCACTTTATTGCCATAATATTGCGTGATTTTATCACCCCCAACAGAGAATTTTGTGAATTTTTCACGAGGATTACGCGCGAGGATAAACCCGTGAGTATAAGTATGCAAAAGATACACCTCACTGAAACCTGGTATCCCATTTCCTGGAATGTGTCGTTTTATCCTACCTTCATATCTATCTTTTTCTTCGTTATATCTAAATTCGGTGAGTATGTGCATTACACTTTCCTTGGTAACACGTTTGAGCGAACAGATGAAAACGTTATCATCAATCCTTGATATTCTACCACTTCGAGGAGAAGGGTTAAGGTTATATATAACAGATCTTATTATGGAATGTACGTTATCCATAAATTTCTTTTTTAGGGAATCAGTGACATGAATAGTTGCAGATTGTATAGTAGCCTTTTTGTATTTGATGCCTAATCTCAATTCTTCTAGAGATGGTGTGAAATGCTTTAAACGTTCATATGTCAGTCCATCAATTTCACCATCTAAATAGAGTTGTAAAGGGTCAGGCAATTCACCAACTTTAACCTCTTTATAACCTATTGAAGAAATTCTAGACCAACATATATCACGTACGAGCTTTAGTCTTTCATCTGTAGATAAAATCTCGAATTGAGCACTCTCTATATCACTTTGTTGTTCCGTTTTCTTTTGCCGAAGTATAGGTGAGATGACTTTTTCTATTCTGGCTTTCAATTTTTTGGAGAAATTCTTGTCAGACGGACTTGACCACGGTATTATATTTTTCATTTGGAGGTCAAAATGAACTCGATAATTTCCAAATTCATCACTTGCTTTTGGTGAAAAGTGGTCTTTTCTACAAGTATAGATGACTGGGACTTTTCTTTGAGCATAACCTGCCTCAAAATATACTGATGGTCTTGCAAAAGTTAGGTCTGCAATAGCGAAATCGCAAGCTTGTAATTCAGCTATTATCTTGTCATCTATATCATCGTTATATTCAAGACGGTCAATACGAATAGGCCTTGTTTCGCTTTCCTTTAAAGTTGGTACAATTAAGGTATCATAAACCTTATCAGTATCCTCATGCCCGAACGCCATCGCTACAAAGCAGTTAAGTTTACTCATTGTATGATGTTACCCTGTTTATACACCTACTTAAATTCGACTGTTGGATTATACTATATTTCCCATTGGTTGTGATATATACTATTGCCTTATTTTCACATGTGAAAAGTTAAAACTTCTGGCGGGAGCGCATGGGAGTCGAACCCACCCAATCCTTCAAAGAAGGACCGCAACGGATTTGAAGTCCGCGAAGCCCACCGGGACTCATCCGCTCCCGTACCGCGCTAAGTATATCCTACGCCGCCAAACCTATCAAGCCGCGCTAATCTCGAAGTAATTGTTCTGTCATTCCAGCGAAGGCTGGAATCCACTTAGCAGGATTCATACATCACCGAATATTTTTGATGGATTCTGGCTGGAGTTTACCCCGTACAGCGATACGGGGCCAGAATGACAAGAGCGTTTAAGTTGCATCTTATGAACGAGCGCTTATCTCTTTTAAAACTACTTTAATCAAGTCCGGCAGCCTCTTTTTAAGCGTTTCCGATAGCTCCATTCCCCAGTCTATCTCTGCCGGCTCGATGCCGATGATTACTATCTCCTTTGGTTTGTTGCCTGTCAGCTCCATGAGTTTCAGGTTCTCTATCACGCCCATTTCATGCGCTGAGGTCAGTATTCCTTTGCCCGCGGCAAGGTCCTCCGGCCTGAAGCGGTAAATCGCCCCCGCCTGGCCTCCGGACTTAGCGCAATCGATGATAATCATCTTGTCTCCCGCCCTGGTATAAGCAATTAAGTCCGGCGACGTCCCCCCGTCGATTAATTCAATATCACGGGACAAATTCAAATCCTGCAGCGCTATTATTGCGTGTATGCCGATTCCTTCATCTTTTTGCAGCAAATTCCCCACGCCTATAACGACGATACGGGGTGTTTGTTCTTTCATTTTATTTTTCCTGTCATTCTGAGGGAGCGTAGCGACCGTGAGAATCTCTTACATTCATTCAAGCCGATGATGATTGCCACGCGGAGTTTATCCTGAGCGAAGCGTGAGGGCTCGCAATGAACCCCTTTTCCCCACCACTGGATTCCGTATCAAGTACGGAATGACGTTACTAGCATATCCTCGGCAAAAGCTCCCCCACGGGCATGTCCACGATGCGGGACGCCCCCAGCGTTGTCTTCATCACGACCCGTCTCGGGTGCTCCGCCACCACTTCCCCGATAATAACCGCATTCTTGCCGTACTTGTTTTTCTTCATGGCGGCGAAAACAGCATCAGCGTCTTTAGCCGGCACAACGGCAACCAGCTTTCCCTCGTTAGCGATATAAAGTGGGTCCAGTCCCAGCAGCTCGCAGGCCGCCAGTACGGCTTTAGCTATGGGGATTTTTGTTTCTTCTATCTTGATGCCAACCCCCGATTTTTCCGCGAAGTCGTTAAGCGTGGTGGCAAGTCCGCCGCGGGTAGGGTCGCGCATGCAATGGATATTTTTCGATGCCGCCAGCATATCCGCCACCAGCCCGTTAAGCGGAGCGCAGTCGCTGGGGATGGGAGTATGAAATTTAAGTCCTTCTCTCTGGCTAAGCACAGCGATGCCGTGGTCGCCGATATTGCCGCTCAAGATTATCTTATCACCGGGTTTTGCGTTAGAGGCGGAGATATCAACTCCTTCCGGCACGATGCCCACCCCCGCCGTATTGATAAATAGCTTGTCGGCGGAGCCTTTATTCACCACTTTCGTGTCGCCGGTAACGATTTTTACATCGGCTTCCGCGGCGGCTTCTTTAATGGAGGTAAGTATCTTTTTAAGGTCGGCCAGAGGCAGGCCTTCCTCGATAATTAAGGCAAGGGAGAGATAAAGCGGCTTTGCCCCGCTCATGGCAAGGTCGTTTACGGTGCCGCAGACCGCCAGCCGCCCTATATCCCCGCCCGGGAAAAAGATTGGATTTACGGTGTAGCTATCTGTGGTGAAAGCCAGCCTGCCCTTAACGTCAAAAACGGCAGAATCGTCCATCTTTTCCAAAATCGGGTTAGCGAGGTCGGGCAGAAAGCTCTGAATGAGGTCATGCATGAGCTTGCCGCCGCTGCCGTGGGCGAGCAGGATTTTATCTTCACTCATAACCTCACCCCCTTTATTTCCCCCTCTCCGTCGACGGAGAGGGGGTTAGAGGGAGAGGTCTGTTCTCCATACTGGTAGTAAGTAGCGCAGCTCCCTTCCGACGACACCATACATGGCCCAACCGGGCGTTCTGGCGTGCAGGTAACTCGGAAAAGCTTGCAGCCGTTAGGCGTGCTCACGCCGCGTAATACCGCCCCGCAGATACAGCCTTTCGGCTCGCGGGCAGGACCTACTTTAATCTTAAAATTCTTTTCAGCATCGAACCTGGCGTATTTCTCCCTAACATTAAGTCCGCTACCGGGTACGCTGCCGATGCCGCGCCAGTTCGCTGCGCCTATCTCGAAGACGGTATCCATTAAGCGCAGGGCTGGTAAATTGCCTCCCTCCTTTACCCCCCGCCGATAGGCGATTTCTACATCAGGCTTCCCGCCTTCGATTTGCTCCACTAGCCTTTCTACCGCCAGTAGAATATCCACCGGCTCAAAGCCGGACACGGCGCAGGCGATACGATAGTCGTCAGCTATAAATCGGTAGGGGCGTGAGCCGATGATAGCGCTGACATGTCCCGGGCAAATAATACCGTTTATTTTCACCTCTCCCAGGTCGAGGATAGCTTTCATGATCGGCGGGCATACCTTATGCAGGGAAAGCACGTAATAGTTTTTCAGATTTTCCTGCTCCGCCTGTAAAATGGATGCGGCAACCGTCGGCGCGGTAGTCTCGAAGCCGATGCCGATAAAGACAATGGATTTATCCGTATTTGCGCGGGCGATAGCCAGAGCATCCTGCGTGGAATAGACAATCCTCACGTCTGCGCCTTCTGCCTTGGCCTGCTGTAAGCTGGAACGACTCCCCGGCACTCGCACCATGTCCCCGAAGCTGGTAATGATAACTTTTGGGATTTTCCCCATAGCGATAGCTTTATCCAGGTCGGCGCTGGCGGTAACGCAGACAGGACAGCCTGGGCCGGACAGCATTTCAATATTTTTGGGTAGCAGCTGGCGCAGCCCGTGCTTGAAGATAGCCACCGTATGACCGCCGCAGAACTCCATCAGCTTAATGTGCTGTTTTGACCGCCGGTGAATCCTCTCCAGCAGCTTTTTCCCCAGTTCCGGGTCGCGGTACTCTTCAACGTATTTCATCTTTTTCACCTGTCATTGCGAGGCCGAAGGCCGTGGCAATCTCTATCATTGGTAAGTCTATCATGCGGATTGCCACGCGGAGTTTATCCTGAGCGAAGCGTAAG
>CAYGVP010000016.1:0-17857 GCA_964353385.1 uncultured Dehalococcoidaceae bacterium | reverse complement strand
GTGGTTTGAGATGATTATTGATTTCCACGCTCACGTGCTGCCGCCGCGGATAAAAAAAGACCGTAGCCGGTATGTGGAAAAAGACGCAGCTTTCGCCCAGATTTACTCCAGCGAAAAAGCTAAAATTGCCACTGCGGAAGACCTCATCAACGGCATGGACAGGGATGGGGTCGATATTTCTGTAATCGTCAATTATGGTTGGAGTACTCACGAGCTTTGCGTGGAAACCAACGACTACATTCTTGAGTCGGTCGCCCGCTTCCCCAAACGCTTAATCGGTTTCTGCGCTGTCAGTTCCTATGTCGATGATGCCTCCCTGCTGGAAATTGAACGGTGCGTGCGCGGGGGTGCAAAAGGGGTAGGCGAACTACGACCGGATACGCAAACTCTGGATTATAACGGGAAAAATATCATCAAGCCTTTCACCGACCTTTTACGGAAGTATAAATTAATAACTTTGACTCATGCCTCGGAGCCGGTCGGGCATATTTATCCCGGAAAAGGGGCAGCCACGCCGGAGCTGTTGTACCGGTTCATCTCTAATTTTACTGGTTTGCCGGTGGTTTGCGCCCACTGGGGCGGTGGTCTGCCTTTCTATTCCATGATGCCGGAAGTCCGCGACGCGTTGGAAGACGTTTATTTCGATACCGCCGTATCGCCTTTTCTTTACCGCCCGGAAATATACCTTCAGATAAGCCGGTTAATCGGTGCGGACAGGATTCTTTTCGGCAGCGATTTTCCGGTGATAACGCAGGGCAGGATTTTAAATGAAATTAATGAAGCGGGCCTGCCGGACGAAGCAAAAAACGAAATCCTGGCAGAAAACGCGCGCCGTCTGCTTGATTTATAAACAGGACTATGGAAAAGATACGCTCTTTCATCGCTATTGAATTGCCGCGGGAATTAAAACTGGCGTTATCTCAACTTCAGGAGAATTTCAAATCTGCGAGTAGCGTGCCGGTCAAGTGGGTTGACCCCGGCAATATTCACCTAACGCTAAAATTTCTCGGCGATATCAGCCCTGAAATCACCGGCAGGATAACATCAGCGCTAGAAGATGCCGCCCGGGGCACGCCTCCGTTTGATATTGAGGTAAGCGGACTCGGGGTGTTCCCTAACAATAAACGCGTCCAGATAATCTGGGTCGGTCTGGCCGGAGAGTTAGTAAAACTGGGGCAGCTCCAAAAGCGCATCGAGGAAATGCTTACGCCACTGGGTTTTCCATCAGAAGCAAGGCCCTTTTCACCTCACCTAACCCTTGCCCGCGTGCGTGATTATGCCCGCCCGGATGACAGGTTGGCGCTGGGCGAACTTATCGCCGGCACCAGGTTCGAGCAAAAATATAAAATCAATGTAAATGCCGTCTTGTTAATAAAAAGCCAATTGACCCGAGAAGGGCCCATCTATAGCAGAATCAGCGCCATCGCTTTAAAATAACCGGGTATTGTACTCCAAGAACCGGATAATTATCCATTCCTTTTCCCTAATACGTTTTTTGCTATATTTCTAAATTTTTACTATTTGTTTATGCGTCAGCGATTGAAATTAACGTATTGTTTAGCATACGCTTCATAAAATACAGACATAAGCTCGACCGAACGCTGGGAGGTGAGAGAATGACCATTCCAAAAGAAAGCATATTACTCGTTGATGATGAAGAAGCGATACGTGGCATTCTATCCAAAGGTTTGGGGATGCGCGGTTTCGTTTGTGATGAGGCTGAAAACGGCGACCGCGCACTAGAGAAACTTGAGAAAAAACCTTCCGACCTCGTTATTATGGATATTAATATGCCGGGAAGAACGGGCAGTGAGGTACTGCCGGAAATCACGAAGCGTTTCCCGGAGACAGCCGTCATTATGGCCAGCGGCGTGACCGATACCAAGGTAATCGCTAAGTGTATTAAAGATGGCGCCCAGGATTATCTCAATAAACCGTTCAGGTTTGAACAGGTTTTAGCTTGCGTTAATACCACCCTGGATAAACGGCGTGTAGCTCTCGAAATTCAACGCTATTTTCAGGAGTTGGGTAAGAAAGTCGGTAGAGACCAGAATGAGTCGAGGCAACTCTTCTTCGGGGCTATCCAGACGCTGGTAAATACGCTGGAGTCCAAAGACAGCTATACTAATGGCCATTCTCAATCGGTTGTAGAAACCGCCATGGTTTTAGGTGAGCAGATGAAATTAAGTCGGGAAGATATGGAAAACCTGTGCTGGGCAGCTATGCTTCATGACGTTGGTAAAATAGCTGTTGACCCGAACATCCTCAACAAACCGAGCGAGTTGACGACTACCGAGTATCGTCATATCATGATACATGCTATTGTCGGCCCGAATCTTGTCAGACCCTTTGTCAACGATAGAATAGTGGACATTATTTCACACCACCACGACCATTATGACGGCAGCGGGCTTGACCAGAATATCAGTGGCGTAAATATTCCCTTGGGAGCCAGGATTATCGCGCTCGCTGATGCCTATCATGCCATGATTTCTGACCGTCCTTACCGCAAGGCATTATCCAGGATGGATGCGATGGAAGAAATCCAGTGGTGCAGTGGCTCTCAATTCGATCCGGTTATCGCCAATACACTGCTTGGCGTTATTAAACAGCAAATATTCCAGCCGAATAATAAAAAATAACTCTAAATATAGCTAAGTTGAATGTAAAAAAAGGGAGCGAGTATATATTGCTCGCCCCTTTTATTTTTTCTTTATAAGAAGGACGTCGCGCCGGTCTGGGAAGTGTCATACCCGCCGGCTTTATTAACTACCGCTTTGAATTCATCGCTGACAACCTTACGCAGGAGGGGAGCCAGCAGCTCGCTGCGATAGTTGGCTATCGGGATAACCAGGTCGTATCGCTCACGGAATAGAGGCAGGAAATCTATATTGCAGCTTCGCGCCGCTGCCTCGATACCTAAAGCTGCGTCAGCTTCGCCATGGGCGATACTTAAGCCAACAGCAAGGTGAGTGTCCAGTTCCCGCTGATAGCCCTTTATTTCTTTTGGGCTGATACCCAGTTGCCGCAGTTGTATGTCCAGAAGAACTCTGGTCCCGGCACCTTTCTGGCGGTTCACAAAAGTAATATCCGGTCGTGTTAAATCGGCAATTCCTTTGATACGCTTGGGATTGCCGCGGGCAAACATCAATCCCTGGATGCGATAGGCCAGGTGGACAATGGCGACTTCGCGGCCCGGCAGCACTCTTTTTACGTACGGATAGTTGTATTCGCCCGTTTCTTCATCGAGCAGGTGAATGCCGGCGAGGTGCGCTCTTTCTTCCTGGATGGCAATAAGGCCTCCGAGACTGCCGGCGTGGGTAATCTGTACCTTGAGTTTCTTGTTATCTCTCCTGGCCAGGTCTACAAGTATATTTAAAGCCATGTCATGGCTCCCGACGATACGGATTGTATTTTTATCTTTGGTAGTATCGGGTATCTTTTCCTTTGTGCTTGAAGCTGATTGCCTTTCTTCTCGCCAACGCGCCAGCTGGAGATAAAAATCCGCTTCGATATCCTCCGGACTATAACCCATGCTTAATGCCTTGAGAATATCGTTGCCGACCATTTCCGAGAGGCGCCTCCGCCGTTCCAGGAGTATATTCGGGTCGTCCGTACGGGCGGTAACTACGGTGCCGCCGCGTTTGCGGGCGACGACAATTTTCTCCTGTTCCAATAAAAGGTAAGCCTTTAAAATGGTATTCTGGTTAATATTAAGGAATTCCGCGAGTTGCCTGACCGGCGGCAAATGGTCGCCGGGCATTAGCTTCTCCATAGCAATGAGATTTCTAACCCGGTCCGCTATCTGAACATGAAGCGGGTCTTTAGAATGCTGGTCTATTTGTAAATCGGCAATGTTCATATGTAATAGAGCAAAACAATTTTTTTATATGTGCTGATAATATAGCTTAATGCTATTCGGTTGTCAACGTTGTCCATCGTTATTATTGATTCATGAATAATGTGACTTTACCACTTCATCCCGGCGATTGTTTTTTAAATTGAGTTTCTCGTTTCATATTTCCTTTTATTTATGTCCGTGTTAGCTTGTATTTAGATGTAAAAGAAAACCCTTATATTAACTTGCGGAAAGTTCTATGGCACGGTTGGTATCTGCTTGGTTTAATGCTGTTGGCTAATCAGCTAATATTTTAGTAAATCCCATATTATATCTATTCGATTAAGGGTACGTGTACGGGGTGAAAATGGCACGCAGAATTAGGTATGTTCGTCACCTCGGTATTTTTGTTGGGAAATAAACAATGCGCCCGGGAATACAAAGGAGGTTAAAAAGTGTTAGCAGAAAAAGGCAAGGTTTTTAAAGTGAAGGGGTTGTTAAAACTTGACACAACAGGGAAGATATTCTTACTGGGAATAGTTATAATTGCGGCTTTTATTGGCGTAACACTGGGTTATATGCTGCCTAGCGTGCAGGATTCTTTAAGGAACCAGTATCTGCTTGTTAGCGGCATTCTGGCCGTAGCGTGTCTCGCATTGATTTTCTTCGTTACCCGCAATATTTCAAAAAATACGAAGAGATTTGCTGTAATTGCCAGTAAGCTTGCTATGGGCGATACCAAACAAAAGGTAAAATCGAGTGATGAGGCGGACCAGATGGCGATTGCATTAACCAATCTCATCAACTATCTCTGGGATATGTCACAGGTAGCGGAAAAGATAGCCGCCGGAGATTTGACGGTGCAGATTACGCCTAGATCGGAGAAAGATACCCTTAGCAATAGCTTTAGCAAGATGGTAGCAAACCTTAAATCAATGTTTGAAGACGTTCGCCAAAAAATGGAATACCTCAATCAGATCCCTACACCAATTTTAGTGATAGATCCTGAATATAAAGTTCTCTTTTTAAATAAAGCGGCTGCTGGGAGTAGAGCACTAGAAAATTGTATTGGGAAGAAATGTTATGACTTGATTACTACTACGGACTGCAATACAGAAAAATGCGTGGTTGGCAAAGCACTTCGGCAGAATAATGTTTTCACCAGCGAAACTGTAGTCAAATTGTCTAGGAGTGAAAAACTTATAAGGTATACCGGCGCTCCTATCAAGGATTCCAATGGTAAAGTGATCGCTGCTATAGAGTATATTATTGATATAGGTAAGGAAAAGGAAGCTGTAACCAGAATGACTGAAATAGCAGAAAAATTATTCAAAGCTGGTGAAGAACTTAAAGCAGCTTCGGAGCAATCAGGCTCGGCGACAGAGCAGATAGCCAGCGTTAGCCAGCAGGTGGCCAGAGGTGCGGAGGAACAGACCAAGGGAATAAATGAGGTAAACCGGGCTATAGATGACCTTGAAAAAGCAATAGAGCAGGTCGACCATGGTAGCAAGGAACAGGTTAAAGCTGTGGAACAGACTGCCAATATAGTACAGCAGGTTTCCAGCGCGGCAGAGCAAACAGCCGCCGCCGCTCAAGAAGCCGCTAATGTTGCCGGTCAGGCGGCCGAAGTTGCCAAACAGGGCACCGAGACGGTGGAAAAGACCATTGTCGGCATCAAAAAGATTAATACCAGCATGCAGGACGTTGCCAAGAAAGTAGCGGAGTTAGGCAAACATTCAGAAGAAATCGGCGGGATGATTGCCGTTATTGATGATATCGCTGCTCAAACTAACCTGTTGGCCTTGAATGCTGCCATCGAGGCTGCCCGGGCTGGTGACCAGGGGCGCGGTTTCGCGGTAGTCGCCGATGAAGTTAAAAAATTGGCTGAAAGGACAGCTAAAGAAACCAAGGAAATTGCCGCTCTCGTTAAAACCGTTCAGAAGGGTGTTAGTGAATCAATAACAGCCTCCATGGAAGGAGCCAAACAGGCTGATGAAGGCTCGAATCTGGCTAATGAAGCCGGCACTGCCCTCGACCAGATACTCGATTCTATCAATGGCATGACATCCCAGGTAGAACAGATATCCGCAGCCGCCGAAGAAATGAGTGCTTCTGCCAGCGAAATGGTCAAGGTAGTTGAGGACGTAAGCAAGATTACCGACCAGAACCTGGCAGCTACAAAGCAAATGGCTGAGAGCAAAGTTAGGGTAAGTGAGTCTGCTAACACGGTAGCTGCCACGACCGAGGAGAATAGCGCCGCTACGGAGCAGATGTCAGCTTCAGCGCAGGAGATGAGCGCTCAAGTACAACAGGTAGTCACTGCGGCGCAGTCTTTATTAAAGATGGCCGGCGATTTGAAGGAAGCAGTCAATTTGTTTGAGTCGCGTGATAAGGAAAGCACTTCAATGAGCCAAGAAGCCAATGCCAGCGGAAATAGTGACGGCAATGGAAAGAAAACTAAGTCCAATATCAAAAATACTATTAAAGTGTAAAGATAATGCAGCGAAGTCGGGGCGTTCGCCCCGATTTCGCTTAACCAGTGAATGATTTCAGGATATGGGGCTTAGCCCCAACTTAGGAGGGAAAATCCTATGAACAAAGCCACTTCAGTAACCGAGAAACAAATGGTATTGTTCGAACTTGGTACGGAGACCTACGGTTTAGACATAGCTACCGTCCATGAAATAATACGTATGCAACCGATAACAAAAGTCCCCAAAGCACCTTTCTATGTTGAGGGGGTGATTAACCTAAGGGGCCGGGTTATCCCTGTAATTGATATCGGTAAAAAATTTGGCTTTGAAAAGACCGAAGGTATTAAAAACAATCGTATCGTTGTTATCAAGATTAAAGATACAACGCTTGGAATTATCGTTGATTCCGTTACTGAGGTAATCCGTATACCGATCGACTCTATCGACCCTGTTTCAGAAATAGTCACTTCCGGACAGTCTGATTACATATTAGGAATTGCCAAGCTGCCGGATAAGATGGTTATTCTACTGGCTCTGGACAACTTACTTTCGAAAGACCAAGAACTAGTTGATATGGCTTTGGATAATAATGAGGCAAAGCCGGAAATGGCAATTAAAAAATAAACATTTAATGAAGTAATGAAATATCATTTACAAGTTTGAGAGCCTAAACTTTAGCTGTACCTTAAGAGAAAAAGGCGTGTATATTACTAATTTATTACTATAGAACTAAATATCGGAAGTGCCGCAAACGCATGAGAAGAGGCATTTGCGAGTCGCGGTTGTTTTCATATTTAGGAAATACGGCAACAGGATAATGAAAGGAGAACTAGCGTGGACTTGGCTGCCGGCATCACCCAAGATGACCTGAACCTTTTTTTGCAGGAAGCCGACGAGCAGCTGCAACTACTTGACGAAGACATTGTCAGGCTGGAGAAAGAATCAAACAATCTGGACCTGATGCAGGAAATATTCCGGGCTGTCCATACTTTAAAGGGTTCTTCGGCAATGGTCGGGCATCAGCGGTTGTCTGACCTTGCGCACGCTATGGAGAATGTCCTCGACCAGGTACGTAAAGGCTTGATGGCAGTTAACCCATCAATCATCGATGCGTTATTGCATGGTCTCGATGTTATGAGGCTGCTCCGCCAGGAGATGGTTTCACCGGATGCCAGACCTGCGGATATAACCGATGCCGTAGCCGAGCTTTCTGCTCTTGTAAAAATCGAAAAGCAATCACTGGAAAAACATATAGGTCAGCCTGGTGCTCTAGTTCTCACTGCTGAAGAGCAAGTCAGATTGGTAAATGCCTGCCATGGTGGCAAGCAGGCATTTTTTATAAAGGTATCTTTTGATAAACAATCTAATTGGATAGCAGTCCGTAGTTTTCAAGTTATCAATAGTCTTTCTGCTGTTGCGAATATTATTATATCTTCACCAAACCCGCAGGAAATAGAAGAAGGGAAAGCTAGCAATTTATTTCAGGCGGTGGTCGCCAGTAGTAATAGCAAAGATGATATTAAAAAGATGCTGGACGGAATCTCTGAAATTGAAAATATTGAAATCAGCGTCTATGAGAAGGAGTCGCCTGCAGAAGTCCCGAAGACGGCTGGCGCTGATTTAATTGCTTCTATTAAAGAGGATACTAAATTAAGCCAGACCGTAAGGGTAGATATAGAACGTCTTGATACTCTCATGGAGCAGGTAGGTGAACTCGTTATTAGTCGGAATCAAATCAGCCAGCTCGGCAGGATGCTAGCGGAAAAATACCATGAAGATGAGATAATCAATACCTTCGGTGATAGCTTGTCCCAGATAGCTAAAATAATCAGCACCCTCCAGCAGGACGTAATGTCAATAAGACTGCTGCCCGTTGAAATCGTCTTCAATACATTGCCTCGCCTGGTGAGGGACTTGGCACGTAGACAAAATAAAAAGGTCGAGTTCATTATAGAAGGTCAGGAGACCGAAGTTGACCGCAGCGTGATAGAAAAACTGCGCGACCCTCTCATTCATATGCTGCGTAATGCCGTAGACCATGGCATAGAAACTCCGGAGGAACGCATCTCTTGCGGCAAATCAGAAACGGGTACGATACGTCTTTCGGCTATCCATGAGCAGGATAACATAGTGATAAAGTTGAAAGATGATGGCAAAGGGATTGACCCTAATGTAATCAGAAAAGCGGCTATTGAGAAAAATGTAGACTCGCGGGAGATTATTTCGAAATTATCAGATTTTGAAGCTGTTAATCTTATTTTGACCTCCGGTTTCTCAACGGCGAAAGAAGTTACCCAGGTATCGGGCAGGGGAGTAGGTTTGGACGTGGTTAAAACAAATATAGAGGTTTTAGGAGGCTCGGTGAACATTGAATCGGTCCCCGGGCAGGGAACCACGTTTATATTAACGCTTCCCTTGACGCTGGCGATTATCCCGGCTCTACTCGTCAACACCGGCGGAACCATTTGTGCGATACCTCTATCAAGCATAGTCGAGGCTAGCAAATTGGAGGCAAAGGAAATCCAGACTGTAAAAGGCAGAGAGGTGACGCTGTTCAGAGGCGATGTTCTCCCTCTCCTGCGACTGGATGAAGTATTCGGGTGGAGGAATAAAGATAGCAGAAATGATGAGACTTTTCATATAGTCGTGGTCAAATTTTCTGGTACAAGGGTAGGTCTCGTTGTTGACGCATTATTGGAACAACAGGAGCTGGTGGTGAAAACTCTGGATCATTTCGTTGGTGCTAACAACGGCATAACCGGTGCAAGTATTTTAGGTGATGGCAGGGTTGTGCTTATCCTTGATGTTACCTCGCTAATAAGAGGTACCGTTACAGAGCGTCAAAATGACGGCAATAAGAAAAAGGGCTTAGCGGTAGCCAGATCAGGTATTAAATAGTAAGGAGAATTGGAGATGGACCTGGAAAAAGAGATTCGGGAAATAAATTTCGCTGATGCGGATATGGCGAAATTATTCGGCGAAGGCGTGAATAACGCGATTGAAGGACTATCCCAGATGGCTGGGCGAGAAGTAAAAGTTGTTAGTATGGAGGTAAAAAAAGTCCCGGTCAAAGATATACCGGATTTATTCGGCGGGCCTGAAGCTTTGATAATCGCAATATATGTGGAGATATTCGGTAAAACTAACGGACACATGATTGTCGTTTACAAGCCGGAAGTAGCTTTTGGACTCGTAGATTTATTGCTGGACCAGCCGGCTGGTTCCACCAAGGAGCTTAAAGATATGGAAACCTCCACTCTAGGTGAAGTTGGTAATATTATGGGCTCCTTTTTCCTGAATTACATTTCAGATACCACTGGCCAGAGACTTAAGCCGTCGCCGCCTGCCGTGATGATGGATATGGCCGGCGCTGTCCTGGATGCGACGCTGGCAAATATCCTTGCTTATTGTGATGAAACATATATCGTGGATACAGTGTTCGGCACCAAGGACCGGCAGGTTTCGGGCACTTTCATGGTAATGCCGGACCTCAGTCTGGAGGCTGTTTAATGGCAGTTGTTTTCGAGGAAGTAGCCGCATTGGAACGAGAGCTGCACGTGGTGGGTATGGGAGAGATATTAGTAACTGCTTCTCCCAAGGCCGTGTTATCGTGCATCGGTCTTGGGTCTTGCGTTGCCGTGTGCGCTTATGATAGTCACGCAAAAGTTGGCGGTATGGCACATATTGTATTGCCGCAGAACCATGGATTGCCCGGTAATAATCCTGCTAAATTCGCTGATACCGCAATGCCGTTATTGTTCGATGAAATGATAAAGAAAGGTGGTATTAAAAGTAGATTAATTATAAAGATGGCCGGCGGTGCTCAAATGACACTGGCCCCCGGGCTAAGAGATACCTTTAAAACAGGCGAAAGGAATTTAGCCCAGATATTGTTAGTGCTGCAGAGAGAGAATATTACTCTAGCAGTGGCAGATACAGGTGGGAATGTAGGAAGAACAGTAAAAATGTATATAGGAACTGGGCAGGTTACGGTAAAGACCGCATATGGCATTGCCCGGGAGCTTTAAAAATGAGAAATAATTGTTTATTAAATATGAGTGCTCGGAAAAAGGAGTTAACATGGCTAAGGTAATGATTGTTGATGACGCGATGTTTATGCGTAAAAAATGCGCACAGGTTTTATCCCAGAACGGTTATGGAGTCGTCGAAGCCTCAAACGGGCAGGAAGCGATAACGGCGTACCAGCAGGAAAAACCAGATTGTGTGTTGCTGGACATCACTATGCCGGACATGGATGGGATAGAGGCGTTAAAAGAATTGCTTAAAGTAGACCCCGGTGCCAAAGTATCGATGTGCAGCGCTATGGGACAGCAAGGTATAGTTATCGAAGCTTTGAAACTCGGGGCCAAGGATTTCGTCGTTAAACCGTTCGATGTTACCAGGGTGATTGGCTCCGTCAAGAAAATGCTAGGTTAGTATTCCGGGATAATCAGGGTAATTTTTTGTGGGAGAAGCAGGTGCAAAAAAAGATACGAGTACTTGTTGTTGACGATTCCAGGTATGTTATTACGGCTGTTACCAACAGACTTAATGCCGACCCGGAAATTGAAGTTATTGGCTCGGCCCATAACGGTATCGAAGCCATAAAAATGGTCAAGAGCCTTAAGCCGGATGTAATTACATTAGACGTTATTATGCCTGAGTTGGATGGTATTACTGCTCTAAAAAGAATCATGGAGGAATGTCCAACTCCGGTAGTAATGCTTAGCGCATTGACCAGCGAAAACGCAGAGACGACTATTAAGGCATTGGAAATCGGCGCAGTTGATTTCTTTTTAAAACCTTCGGCGATCAATCCAGTTGCCGATAATACCTTAGCCGATAAAATAAAGGTAGCTGCCAGGTGTAAGCTTGTAAAGAATAATCAGTTTGCTGCGGATACGATTTCGACTAAAAAGGGAATATACTCGGATAATCATTCTATCTTTAAAAAAGTGGTGGTTTTCGGCGCTTCTACTGGTGGTCCGAGGTCATTAATGCAGATAATCCCCGCACTGCCGGCTGATATTCCGGCGGCGTTTTTAATAGTTCAGCATCTTCCGCCTACATTCACCAAGTCACTTGCTGACAGGCTGAACCATGTGGCTCAAATGAATGTGGAGGAAGCAGGAGAAGGAAGCATAGCGAGTAAAGGCAGGATTCTAGTAGCTCCCGGCGATTTTCATATGCTAATAGAAGACGGAGGTAAAATAAAACTCAACCAGGAGCCGCATATCCTTGGAGTGCGACCTGCTGCAGATATAACAATGAAATCAGCGGCTGCTAAATATGGTTCTTCCGTAATCGGTGTCGTCCTCACCGGGATGGGTATTGATGGTACAGCAGGGGCTTCTTTTATTAAATCTGCCGGTGGCACGGTTCTGGCCCAGGATGAGGCCACCAGCGCGGTATACGGCATGCCGATGAGTGTGGCTAAAGCAGGGTACGCCGACAAGATATTACCTTTACATAAAATCGCAGACGCTATCGTTGAGGCTTGCACTTACTAGGAGAGAATTACATGAATGCAGAAGAGTTCATTTATGTAAAAAAGAAAGTACGAGAGTTAACTCAATTTGACCTTGACCACTACGGCCATAATCAGATGCTTCGGCGTTTGGACGGCTATATATCGCGGTATAAGGTAGATAACGTTTTTCAATTCTGCAGGATGCTTGAAAGTGATAAAAATGAATTACAAAAGCTGGAGAAATTTTTGACTATAAATGTATCAGAATTTTTCCGGGACCTTATTCAATTTAAAATATTCCAGGAAAAAATACTGCCTGAAATGCTAAAAAATAATCTTGGTTTGAATATCTGGAGTGCTGGATGTTCAAATGGCGCTGAAGCTTATTCGGTAGCTATTCTCTTGAACAGGCTTTCTCCTTATAGAGAACACCGAATACTGGCAACGGATATCGATAAGAAAATTTTAAGTCACGCGATCGACGGCGGGCCATATGAGCCCGAAGAGATAAGAAATGTGCCGAAAGCGTTGCTGGAAAAATACTTTGTTAACGATGACGGCAATTTTTGGGTGATTGACCGCATTCGTGAAAAGGTTACGTTCAGGTTGCATGACCTCACACGAGACCCGTTCGAGGATAACTTCGACCTAATAATATGCCGCAACGTGGTGATTTATTTCTCTGAAGAGACCAAGAAAGCAATAAGGAAAAAGTTCTTGGATGCTATAAAGGAAAATGGAATATTTTTTATCGGTGCTACCGAGACCATGTTGGATACAAGGAATGCCGGATTTCAGCGCCTGTCCGCATGTTTTTATCGGAAGACGGGAAACGTTCCTGAAAATCATCAAGAGTCAACACTCTCCAGCAGGAGTTCAAGATGAGGCGCATCACTTTAAAATATGCCAAGCCGGGCATGGTTTTAGAGCAACCGGTTTATGACAGCTTCGGGAATGTCTTTGTAGATAGAGGTAAAGAGCTGGATACCGGTCTTGTCGTTAGTATGCAGGAAAAGGGTGTGACGGAGATTTTTATCCGCGATTGGCGCACCGTGGATATATTAGCTGCCCCTCTTTTTACACCGCAAACCGAGGGTATCCTGACAAAGGCTTTCAGGCAGTTATTGCTGGATAATGAGGGAAGACAAAGGCTCTCTGTAATCAACCTTAATCAGGTGCATCTGGCTATGCTAGCGATGATTAGAGAGATGAACCTCAACATGATTGGCGATATCAATGTATCATGCAGCATATCGCCGAGAGACTATTTGTACCTTCAGCCTGTGAAAACCGCCGGGCTTGCGATGGCGCTGGGTCACGGATTGAGATTATCTCCTGACGAATTAGCAGGTCTTGGCATCGCAGCTGTTCTTAAAGATATTGGTCTACCAAAGGAAACGATTGAAAATGTGGATTGGATAGCTGAAGGCAGTTCGCCGCGTATGCTCAATCATCCCGCCATCGGTTATAAGCTGCTCAATATGCACAAACTAACTTCCGGAGATACGGCTAAAGCGGTGCATCAGCATCACGAATTCTGGAACGGCTCGGGCTATCCAGAGGGACTAAAAGGTAAAGATATTTCAATTTTTGCGCGCATTATTGCGGTAGCTGACGCTTTTGTTGATTTGTTAACGGATAGGCCGGGAAGAGTTAAGTGCCTGCCCCATCAAGCTATAGAGTATATCATGGCAGGCGGCAACGACCAATTCGACCCGGAGATTGTTGAATTATTGGTCAGGCGGATTCCTTCATATTCCGCCGGACTCTCGGTAAAATTAAATACCGGCGATACTGGCATAGTTGTGAACCCTAAACTGGGTTATATTGCGAGACCTACTATTCGTATTTTTCAGCGTCCTGCCCAGGGTATATTGAAAAATCCTTTTGATATCGACCTTTGTAAACCGGAGTTTCAGCGTTTATTAGTAGCCCAAGTTTTGGAGTATGATTAATGGCGCATGATGAAAGAATGCTTTCGCAGTCGGAAATAGATTCCTTATTAAGGAGGATTCTACCTAAGACTGATGAACCGGCTGCTAAAGATGAACCGGCATCGGCTACTCCAATTGAGTCGCCTGCTAAACCAAAAGAAGCAGCCCCCATTGTTAGGCCGGCAGCATCAATCAAAGCAGCTGAACCGGTTAAGTCTAAAGAGGTAGTGCCGCCCGGTGAGGTGACAGAACCTATAAAAGTGATCGAATATAAACTCAAGCCAGTAGACACCTCTCCTTCATCGCGACCTGTAGAAGCTGTCAAACGAGAATCCTCCTCTGATGAGGCTACTAGCCTGCAAAAAACAGTCGCCGATTTATCCGGACAGGTAAATAAGCTGGCCGCCGCTATGGAGACAATTACGCAGCTCGAAGAGAAAGTTAAGCAGCTGGAAGCGATAATCAAACTCATGCCGGATTCAACCCGGACCCTCAAAGGCAGAATAGATGAAATATCCAATGTATTGGAGATGTTAAAGGATGAAAAATCCGACCATACCTTCTTTGAAGGGTTCAAATGCAGTCATTGCCAGTCCCGGGGTCTGGTAGCCCTCTACGTAAAATGTACCAGCTGCGGCAAGGAAAGCTGGATGGGCTGGTGGCCTGACGAAGAAAAGAAGTAATTCCCGGGCTGTATATAAAAGGCTACCTTAAAACACCTTCTTAATTAATCATCGCCGATAGCTGATAACCTCAAATTCATTCAAAAATTTCTTTAAGCAGACTAGAGTTTGCCTATTTATTCTTCCTGTACCTTACGGCGAGACTAAGAACAAGGTATGGGAATAGCTTTGGGAGAATGTCAGGTTTAACTTGCCCGGGCTAAAAGAGAAAGTCGGCATTTCCTTTTCCGGGTTAGCCTTAGAAAATCAGAGCTAAAATTTGAGCTTTACTGTAGGTTTAACTGGGCGGTAGAGGACTTGAACCACTGACCTCCGCGATGTCAACGCGGCGCTCTAACCAGCTGAGCTAACCGCCCGCATTACAATGTAATTCTACTAAATACCCTTTTTGCAGTCAACCTTTAGCATTAGCTTATTAACTTAGATGTATTTTACGGTCGTTTATGGTAAAATTATGCCCGATATTACGTATATTTCCATAACTACCTAAGGAGTATGAAATGGGTATCTTAAAGGGTATAGCAACAAGTATTTTAAGCTTCATTCTTTTCCTTTCGCTGACTGTTTTCAGCATCGCCTTTATGCTTCATGGCACTGTTCTAGGCCCTGATTTCGTTTCAACTCAAGTGGATAAAGTCCCGATATCCTCCATCGCCCGCGATTTGAGCGATGAGCTTGTCGGCGAACAATTATCGCAAGAAATGCCTTTTTTAAATGATGTCGCCTTAAATGTTCTGGAAAAACAAGAACCCTGGATAAAAAAAGAAATAAAAGCCGCTGTCAATACGGGATACGACTATTTTCTGGGTAAGACCGATGATTTAAACGTAGTTATTCCATTAACGGAGCTTAAACAAAACCTGAAAGATACCCTGTGGGATGAGACAAAGCTCTATCTTAAGAAGCAGTGTACCGGAGTGTCTGAAGCTGAAATATCGAGCTATTTACAGAATATTATCCATCAGATTCCTAAAGACATTTTACCTCCAGAGCTGTCACTTCTTCCTTCCAGTCAGTTGAATAATAATATCGAGCAGTATTTAAGGGAATCCGCAGGATTAAACCTTAAGCAGCCCGTCGACCCACAATACCAATTATATAAAACATTAATTAATCAATATGTTGATAAGTATTTAAAGGATTTCATCGATGAAGTGCCTAACACTTACACCATCGACGAAAGCACCATAGGCCGCCAGACTATGGACGCATTCTCTAAGGTCAGGACGGGCATCGGGTATTTCCAGACGTACTATTCCTGGCTAATCGTTTTGATGATAGTCCTGGCAGCTTTAATCTTCGTTGTCAACATGAATATTAAAGCAACCGCCCGTTCGCTGGGAATAAGCTTAACTATTTTCGGGGTGCTTGACCTGGCTGGTATCATCATCGCTAAAGCCCTTCCAGTTTTCCAGATTGCATCGGATACTTTTAAAGTTGACATACCTGTTTCGTTAAAAACCTGGCTGGAAGGCTTGATTAATGATGTAACTTCCATCGCTATGCCTTTGACTATCGGTATCCTGGTAGCAGGAGTGGCATTGCTGGTAGTATCTTTCATCATTCCTAAAAAGGGGGCTGAAGCTTGACCTTGAATTTTAAGATCGCTCTTATTGGCTTAATTTTTTTAATGCTGCTAATTACCAGTGCTTCCTGTATTCAAACAATAGGGGGCGTAGCGCCAAAAGCAGAGCTGGCGATACTGAAAAAAGAACTGACGAAAAACGAGGCAGGCAACACAGTAGTTCTGGTGACGATAAAAAACGTCGGCAGCGTGACGGCGGAATTTGCGGAGGTCAGGGTGAAGTTTTATGACGCACAGAAGAACCTTATCGATAGCTCAAGGGACAGTATCCTGAACCTCAAGCCGGATAAAACCTGGGAGTTTACTTTAAGCTGCTCCGGCGAACGCTGCAGCCAGATAAAAAGCTATGATATAGAAGTAATATCAGGAACCAGTTCCGGCATACCGTAATTAAATATTGTATTTCTTTTTTAGCCACCACCCCACACCTCCCAATATTAGCGCCATAGCCGCCGTTCCCCCCGCGCAAAATAAAGTCGCATCTAACCAGAAGCCCTGCGGGAAAAGCATTATCAGGTAGTCCGTCGCCGGATTAAGCTGCCAGAGATCGTTGGCGAAGCTAAAAAGGTGGAACTGCAGGAAAAACCGGTCGAAGTCCAGCGCCACCATTATCCCCAAAGCCGCCATCAGAGCCAGCGTTAGCCCCCCTCCCCCAAGTAGTCCCCACCCCAGCCGCCGTTTATCCCGCCACCAGAATAGAGATACGCCCACGAAAATTAAGGCATATATGCCTGTTCCTATCAGTACCTTATAAACTAACTGGAAAAGCTCTTTTACATCTTTAAGATGGTTTACTTCCCGCTCGTTGAAAAGCGTAAACGGCCGGCCGTCTTTTATTACGCTAAGGCTGATATATTCTTCACTGGAGTTAAAATATTGGATAAGTCCATCGGCAGACTTCTCCAGTTCCGCCGGCGCCAGTCCCGTAACGTGGCTGATATCGTATTTATTAAAGCCGTACTGGTAAAGCCAGCGGCAGTTCATCGCGCTGCTTAAACTCACCGTCAATAACAGCGCCGGCACACATAAAATGAATAGCCACTGGGCGATTATTTTAACGGTTTTCATTTAAAAAAATTATACCCGAAATCGATGTTCTTAAGTCTTTTAATAATACTCTAAAAAAGCCGTCCTGTGCTATAATAATTTAGACTTTTCTTTGGGGGTATCGTGTTTACCCATCTCCACGTTCACACCGAATACAGCCTGCTTGACGGGATGTGTCCTATCGCCAAACTTGTTGCCCGCGCTAAAGAGCTCGGCATGGATAGCCTGGCGATAACCGACCACGGCGTAATGTACGGCGTTATTGAGTTCTACAATGCGGCTAAAGAGGCCGGCATCAAACCGATTATCGGCTGCGAGATTTATATCGCTGCGGGCAGTAGGTTCAGTAAAAACTCCGGCGATAGGAACAACTATCACCTCATTCTCCTCGCAAAAAACCAGACCGGATATCAGAATCTTATCCAGCTCACTACCAAAGCCCACCTGGAAGGCTTCTACTATAGACCCAGGGTGGATAAAGAGCTGCTGGTGCAGTATAAGGACGGCCTGATTGCCCTTAGCGCCTGTAACTCCGGCGAGCTTAGCCAGTTGATACTGAATGGTCGCTATGAAGATGCGAAACAGGCGGCTCTCTGGTACCGGCAGACTTACGGGGATTTCTACCTAGAGATTATGCGTCACCCCATCCCGGAGACAGAAGCCGTTAACAGGTACCTGGTTGAGATGGGTAAGGAACTGGATATACCTATCGTCGCTTCTAATGATACTCACTATATAAAAAGGGAAGATGCTTCCGCCCATGATATTTTACTCTGCATCGGCACGAACACCACCATTCATGATGAAAAACGCATGAAAATGGCGG
>CAYGVP010000015.1:0-18406 GCA_964353385.1 uncultured Dehalococcoidaceae bacterium | reverse complement strand
CGGGAGTTAGTTTTAATATATAGGCGATGCCCTGCGCCTGGCTAGCGGTAAAGGAGAACCTATCCGAAGGAACACCCTGCCCCGCTGATGTGTAAATGGGAGAATTGCCGGAGACGCTAAAGGTAACATTATCGCCGGAGACGCAATAGAAATAGCCGTCCACTTTATCGCCGGCAGCCAGAGTAAGTATGATATGCGTTTCCGATTCCAGGTTAATTTCCATCTGCATTACCGACCAGCCGGAGGTTATGTGCGCCTCCCGGACGATATTAACGCTGGCAGGCAACCCGGAAGCTCCTCCGGTAGTGGATGTGCAACCAAGGAGACCGACCACAGAAAGCAAAATGGCGATAATCAGTACTTTTTTAAGCATCTCATCCAACCTCACAAATATCTCTATATAATATATCGTATAACTAGAGCGAAAGTTAGTCAATGGGAAAAGAACAGAGAATTTGAGAAGATGACTGGAGCTTACGGCTTAAGGTTTAAAGCTTGAAGAAACTCTTTCTCTTCTATCTCAAGTTGTTTCAAGATGTCCGAAAGAAAATACGGGCTGATTTCCTGGCTGGGATGAACAGGCACTGGTGCCCGGCGACAGTCCTGATGATGAAATATAGCGTGAGAACCCTTTTGCCTTACCTTTTTAAATCCCAGCGCCTTTAACCCCTTGACCACCTCCCTAGATTTTAAAGGAGGCAGTTTGGTCATAAAGCAACGCTAACCTTTTCCGTTTGGGTTTCTCTTGGGATTTCCTCGCCGTGCTCTTTGCGGTATTCAAGGCAAAGCTCGATGACCTCTTTGATATTTGTCATACATTCCGCTTGTGACTTACCCTGCGCTCTAGCTTCTGGAATCATGGGGCAACTGGTGATAAAATATCCATCCGGCGCTTTCCTGATGACAACGGTATATTCCATTTGTTCTACCTCTTAAGTACATTATAGCACAGGGGAAAAATTCTATATCGTATAACTAGAGCGAAAGTTAATCAATGGGAGGGGGGAAGCTTAAGGAGGAGCAAGTAGCAAGTATCAAGTAACAATGAACCGGAGGTATAATAACAAATAACTGTTAATCTACACAAAATATAAAATTAACGCTATCGTTATAAGAATAATACCAAGCAACGGAATAATCGGGATATCTCTCTTTTCGATTTCCTTCATCACTTGTTTATCTTTAACATTTATAGATTGTCCGGGATTCTTCAATTTTAACGCAAAAAGATTGATTCCGATAAGGTATTTGTATAGATAACGATATCTATATTTCCCTTCATGATAATATTTATTTACAGTATTTTGGAGTGAGTTAAGACATAAAATAATAAACCAAATAATGTAAAAAAACACAGTCAAAGGGAGTGTGCCTATAGAGAGTGTTAAACTGAAAATTACACGAATTGTCATATTTAACCCATGAGAATGAAATGCTTCTAAAAATTCTCTACGGCCATTCTCCTTGAAGAAACCTGCTACAGGCCAACCAACTATCATACCCATAAAAGCTTGTAAATCAGTGGTTTTCCTTACAAACTCTATAGCAATTAATACTGTCCCAAAATATGTAAGAACTACTTCCGGGGTGTCCATGTTTTGATTTCCTATATATTCCTATACCTTAATTCTACCATATTATGTCAACAGCCCCCTTATCACCCTTTCTAATACCCCCTGCCACCCCTTACCTATCTTCTTATAGTCAAGCCTTATCTGCGTCCTGCCAACAATTACGCCGTCGGTGAGGGACTGCATAAATTTCTGGGCGTCGAAAGGCACACTCTGAAAACGCCTTAAGACAATATAGCCTTCTTCGGTGGTGACGGACTCGATACCCGCTTTAGCGGCAAGGGCTTTTATCTTCAAAGCATAAAGTAAGTTATATACTTCCGGGGGCGGGCTGCCAAAGCGGTCGGTATATTCCTTTAAGATGTCGTCCAGCTTATCCGCCGATTCCACGCTGCCCAAAGTACGGTAAAGCTCAAGCCGGGTATCGACATCAGAGACATAGCTCTCCGGAATATAAGCATCGAAGGGCAAATCGATAGCGGGGGAGGGAAGACGGGGCGGCGGTTTTTCTTTACCGGCTAAAATAGCTTTTCGTTCTTCAACAGCATCGGTGAGGAGGCGGGTATACAGGCTAAAGCCGACGGCGGTAATATGGCCGCTCTGCCTGTGTCCCAGTAAAGAGCCGGCGCCGCGGATTTCCAGGTCCTTCATGGCAATGCCGAAGCCGGCGCCAAGTTCCGTAGCCTCATAGATAGTACGCAGCCGCTTATGCGCTATGGGCGTCAGGCGCTTGCCGCCGTCGTAGAGGAAATAGGCGTAAGCGAGGTTAGCGCCGCGCCCTACCCTGCCCCGCAGCTGGTAAAGTTGAGTCAGACCGAACTTGTCCGCTTTATTAACAATAATTGTATTAGCGTTGGGCATATCCAGACCGGACTCGATGATAGTGGTGCAGACAAGGATATCAACCTTACCCTGCGCGAAAGAAGTCATTACTTTTTCTAACTCATCCTCCGGCATCTGCCCATGGCCGATAGCGACCTCCGCTTCCGGCACCAGTTCTCTGATATTATCCGCCACCAAAGCAATGCTCTGCACACGGTTATGGACGAAGAAGACCTGTCCGTTACGCTCCAGTTCCCTTAAAATAGCCTCCCTGATGAGGTGGTCATTATATTCGGCGACATAGGTTTTGATGGGGAGGCGGGCTTCCGGCGGGGTCTCCATAGTGCTCATATCCCTGACGCCCACCAGAGACATGTGGAGGGTTCGGGGAATGGGGGTGGCACTCAAGGTAAGCACATCGACTTCCTGCCGCATCTTTTTAAGATATTCCTTATGATTAACGCCGAAGCGCTGTTCTTCATCGATGATTAAAAGCCCCAGGTTTTTAAAAATAACATCTTTCTGAATAAGGCGATGGGTGCCGATACAGATATCCACCGTGCCGTCGGCAAGGCCGGCGACGATATTACGCTGCTCCCGGTCGGAGCGAAAGCGACTTAACACCTCCACTTTTACAGGGAAAGCCTCAAGTCTTTCAGAGAAAGTGGCGTAATGCTGCTGGGCGAGAACGGTGGTAGGCACGAGCACCGCTACCTGTTTGTTATCCATGACAGCTTTAAAAGCGGCGCGAATAGCGACCTCCGTCTTGCCATAGCCAACATCGCCGCAGACAAGGCGGTCCATGGGTTTGGGCTTTTCCATATCCTCTTTAACATCCCGCTGCGCCTCAAGCTGGTCGGGGGTTTCAACATAGGGGAAAGCAGCTTCCAACTCCTGCTGCCAGATCGTATCGTGAGAGAAAGCGAAACCGGTCACGACCTCACGGGAGGCGTATAAATTCAGGAGGTCGTGGGCTAAAACTTCTACAGCGTCCTTAGCCTTCTGGCGGGTCCTGACCCACTCCTGCGTGCCGAGTCGGCTAAGTACAGGAGTCCTATCGCCGGCGCCGACATAGCGGTTTACCCTATCTATCTGGTCGGTGGGGACATAAAGGATATCATTACCAGCGTACTGCAGCACCAGATATTCCTTATCACTGCCGGCGGTATTCAACATGGCAACACCGGTGAACTTGCCAATGCCGTGCTCAACGTGGACGACGTAATCATCAGGCACAAAATCCAGCGTGATTTTATGGCGCGCCGCCGGACGATTTTTAACAAGGCGACGCTGCTTAACGAAACCGAAGATTTCAGCATCCGTGAATAAATATGTATCGCCGCTCATAATCCAGCCTTCCGGGAGAGAACCATGCACCAGAACCATCATGCCGGGTTCAGGAACTTGCGTAACTTCTTCAACGGGCGCGACGATAATATCTCTTTCAACGAACAACTCGGAAAGCCGGTTCGCCTGATGGCTGACGATAACGATACGCTTTTGCTGTCCCAGAAGCTTAATGGCCTTATCAATAAATGAGGGGAGCTTTCCCGCATAGCCAGGGGCGGAAACGAAATCCAGTCCCGCCTCAATGCCCCATGCTTCCAGGCTCAAGTTCTGCCTGCTTTTAATAACAGGCTCAAGTTCAGCCCAGGTAAAGAAGGGGACCGGGAAATTGCGGGGCAGTTCGCCGCGCTCCAATTTTTCCGAACGTAGCCGGGCGGACTCGTCTTCAAGTAAAGCGGCAGCCTGCACAATAGACGAAGGCTCATCAAGCACAATTAGAGCATCCGGCGGCAGATAATCAAGAATTTTTCCTTTATTAAAAAGGGGGGAGTAGAACTGCGCTTCACGCAACAACTGGCTGGAGAGGAACAGTTCCCTATCGTGCTGGAACTGTTGTTTCACCTCAGCTTTACAACCGGAAAGGTCGATGTTATTTAGGATATCCTCTAACGACTGCTTATTAATGCGGCCGGGAGCCAGTAACTCCATAGCCGGCCCAATGGCAATAGAAGGTATATTGTCGACCGAGCGTTGTGTAATGGGGTTAAAGGTACGTACACTATCGATAGAATTGCCAAAAAACTCAAGCCGAAGGGGAGAATCACTGGTGGGAGGGTAGATATCGATAATGCCGCCCCGGTGACTCATCGTGCCCGGTATTTCCACGATATTTTCCAGACGATAGCCCATCGCCGTCCAGTCAGCCAGCAAACGAAACGGCTCAATGTTCATCCCGGTTGTTATAGTTTGACAGGAAGCAATAAAATCACTCTTAGCAGTTGTCCTGGACATTAAAGCCGCAGCAGAAGCTATCACCAGAGGAGGGCCAAAGTTATTTTCTCCTTCGTCGCACCCCACCAGCGCGGAAAGCACCTTGATTCTTTCTATCTCGGTGCTGCTATCAGACGCCAGGCGTTCATAAGGAAGAGCGTCCTGTTCCGGGAAAAGATAGATTTGACTCGAGCGGTACCAGCTGGAAAGCTGCTCGTGGAGCTTTTTAGCGTTCTCCGGCTGCGCTGTTACCAATAATACCGGAACCTGAAGACTATTATATAAAGCCGCTATGATGCAGGGTCGAGCGGCATTAAGTACCACCGCCGTGCTGGTGTTTTTCTTTTTCAATTCTTCCAGCAGCCGACGAAAGCCCTGCATGGACTCGACCAGTTTTAATAATTTATTCAGTCCCGGCACACTATTCTCCAAACACCTTTAGGGCTCGTCCATAAAAATGGGCCAGCCCTTTAATACGATTTTATCACAGAATAATATTCAGGTAATAATATGACTAGAAGAAGGTTAGATACCAATTAATGATATCAGCGGCGAATAACAAGGCTATGATGGGACCTATTCCGAGGAAAGTGCCGTAGGCAATAATGTCTTTACGCCCTTGGAATAACCGCCCAAAACCATCTTTCAATTTTTTTTCCTTAAATAAATAAATAGATTCTTTCCAGTTTCCTTTTATTTTAAATGCCATTTTTATTATTGCAAACACTCCCCCTGCCAATATGCCTATCATTGCAGAGAAGACTACTAGCGGGAAACCGCTAATCAATCCGATAAGCGCCACCAGCTTGGCATCGCCCATCCCCATAGCACCAGGCATGAAAATCACAAACACCATGAAAAAGACAAACAGCACAACCCCACTTATCACCCCGTTCAATAGAGTTGCATGAGGTTCTATTAAGTTAGCTCCGGGAACACAAGTATGAACCGTTAAAATTATGACGGCAATTACCATTGCCGGATAGGTTATGACATTCAAAATGAGTTTGTGCTCCCAGTCGATGAATATTATCACCAAGAAGATACAGCACCAGAAAGCGGTAATACCGAACTGGGCAGTCAGGCCGTACCGCCAGTAAGCCAGTAAAAAGAGAGCTCCGGTCAGTACTTCAACGAGAAATACCCGGATAGGAATACTGGCTCCGCAATAGCGGCAGCGACCGCGCAATAAGAGATAGCTGAATATGGGAATATTGTCTAGTAATCCCAATTGGCGTTGGCAGCTATCACAATGAGAAGGGGGAGAAACAAGAGACTTGCGTAAAGGCAAACGGTCGATGCAGACATTCAGGAAACTGCCGATAGCAATGCCGACTAAAGTAAAAAGGATAGCCAACTGGATAATCATATAATTAAAATACGATACGCCAAACGTTTATGACCGCTGCTATATTTTGACGGTTTTTTTCTTCTTAGTCAACAAGATACCCATGCTTTTCAATGCAAACAGTCACCCTATTCAATCCAGGGTTATCTTTAAAAATATCTTTGAATATTATTTGTTTCTTATTTAGCGTGATTGCCGGTTTTATTCTGGTTTTTAGCCCTTGGAAATGTCTATTACTTTAGTCTTATACAGATGCGGGACTAATACCCCATTGAACAATAATATGGCTATGTTAAAGTTTTAACTAGGGCTAAAGTTATTAACGCTAAACAAATGGAGGTACCCAAAGTGAAAAAGTTCTTCAGGAAGTTCCGTTATGGAGAAAAAGGCTTCACACTGATTGAGTTGCTGGTCGTGGTAGCGATACTCGGTGTGTTGGCCGCAGTAGCCGTGCCGAACGTCGGTAAGTTCATTGGCAAGGGTAAAGCCGAGGCAGCGGAAACCGAGCTCGCCAACGTCATGACGGCGTTAACGGCAGCCATGGCTGATGCGGTCAGTGCCAACGTAAGCGAAGGGTGTGCTGCTCCTCCTGCCGCTCCCGCCGCTAACTTCGGTAACACCGGCCAAGCAACAGAAAAACCTTATACCGGTACCGAAGTACATATTGATGCTGCCGATGCTTATGGTATAGGCGATTATATCGCCGGCAGTGTTGCCAATGTTGCCGGTTCATATGCCATCGATGTCAATGGCCAGGTTACCCAGATATGGTTTAAGAACTAGTAATTAACCAGCAGATACAATAAACAATGATATAAAACTAATAAGCCTACCAGCAGGATGCTCTTTCTCAACTGCTGGTAGGCTTTCTGTTGTCAAATTTATTATTATGAAGGTTTATTACTGATTTCCGCGAGGCACCTAACGATACCCGGCAAAGCGTATGAGGTGGCATGGGGCGGGGCATTACAGCAGGTCTTTACGATCAACTTACCATCACAGGCTTGTTCGGCAGTATCTTTAATGATTTCCGCCAGTTTGGGATAGGCTTTTTCCGTTAACGCCTGCGTACCGTAGCTATCCTGATGGGTGTCCATACCGCATATCCAGAAAAGTAAGTCCGGCTTGAACTTCTTAACTCTTTCCGGCACTTCTTTACGGACATTAGCAATTTCCGTTTCATCAGAAGAACCATGAGGGAAACAAAGTTTAGTCTCATTGGCCGTCAGGCTGCCGGGTTCATATTCCCAGCCGTAATCATGGCAGAAGCAGATATGTAAAACGTCGTCGTCATCCTTAAAAATATCCCTCACGCCATCGGCATGGTGAGTATCCGTGTCCACAATAGCGAATCTCCTGGCTTTAAAATGTTCACGGGCATGGGGAATAGCCAATCCGGTAACGCTGAAATAGCAGCCGCCCCAGGCACTATCGCGGTGGGCATGATGACCGCCTACGCCGGCAATTACCAACGCATTATCGAGTTCTCCCTTCAGCACCTTTTCCGTTGCCTGCAGGACCCCGCCAATCGAATAAAGAGATACCCGCCACCATTGAGTACGCTTAACCTCTTCTATCCATTGTTTAGTATGTATTCTGGCTATTTCCGCTTCAACAGCCGGCCTTGATTCAAAGAAAGTCACATTAGGGTTGGAAAAAAGCCCAGCCTCTTTTATACCCTGAAATCCGTCAGCAACGCCCATCGCCAGGCTTGAATAAGCTTCCCGGCCGCAGATATCATGATAAAACACGCCAGTCCTTTTCATGGTGACCACCTCATCGATAAGACTAGGATGATTATATCAAATATCGGGCAAAGCAACACGCTATTTCCGCTTAACAATGATATAAAAAACAACTAACAGACGCGTAGATTTATTATAGAGGGCAGTCCCTGGTTAATTGAATCCAGCGGTTAATGTTGGCTGGTTAATATTTTCTGCATCGAACTTTTCGCCGGTAAGCCGCGTTATTTCCTCGCGGTCATTACAGAAATCAAAGACCTTCTCTCGTGTAATAAGACCGTTTTTATAGAGTCTAATCAGCGCCTGGTCGAGCAGTTCCATGCCCTGTTGCGTGTTCATACGGATAGCATTAGGCAACTGGAAGGTCTTGCCATCCCTGATAAGATTCTTGATAGCAGAATTTGCCAGCATTACTTCAACAGCCACCACCCGTCCCGAGCCGTCAGCTTTAGGTACGAGAGCCTGGCAGAGAATACCGAGAAGCAGCGAAGCCAGACGCGTTTGTGCCAGGGTACGTTCGTGGGGCGGAAACATGTTGGCGATACGTTCTACAGCCTGTGATGCGCTTGGGGCATGGCCGGTGGTCAATACCAAGTGGCCAGTTTCCGCTACCGTAAGCGCCGCCGAGGCTGTTTCAAGGTCGCGCATCTCACCGACGAGAATAACATCCGGGTCCTGTCTCAATACGTGCCTCAATGCCTCGGCGAAAGAAAGAGTATCGTGGCCTAGCTCACGCTGGGTGATAGTACATTTTTTATTTTCATAGGTATATTCGATGGGGTCTTCAATGGTAACGACGCGGCGGTTTTGCGTTTGATTAAGATATTCAATCATTGAAGCAAGGGTTGTGGATTTGCCGCTGCCGGTAGGCCCACTGATTACTACCAGGCCGCGAGGGCGGTTGATAAGGTCTTTACATACCGCAGGCAAGTCCAGTTCATCGGGCATAGGGATGGTCGACGGCAATAAACGGGCAACCAGACTGATGGTGTCGCGTTGTTTGGCAGCATTAAAGCGCACTCGGCCCACTCCCGGTACAGTACGGCCAAAATCAAGCTCAAGGTTACGCGTGAAATCAGCCATTTCCTGTTCCGTCGTGATAGCTTTTAATGCCTGCTCAATATCTTGAGGAGATAACATGGGCATTCCATCCGCAGTCACCAGACTTCCGTGAATGCGGTATAATGGCGGACTGGATACAACCATATGGAGGTCAGAAGCGTTTTTTTGCTTTCCCAATTGCAGCAGTTCAATTATATCCTTCATGGTCGGCCGTCCTTTAAATAGCATTTTAATGAAAACGTATACGTAACGACCTCTTCTCCGTTTTCATCAGATTCAGCAATTCTTGTGATGCTGGCGATGGTAATTTCATTAAATCTATCGGTAGAGAGGAGATTCCTTACGTATTCCAGTACCAACTGTTCGCTGGCGGCTTGTCCCTCTATACTTATTAGACTGCCAGAGTGAGCCAGTGATTCCAGCTCAAGTTCATCAACAACTTTATCTACGGTAGTATACAAATCAGTATTCATTAAATCACCGGTTTTGTTCATTTTTACATAGGCACTGGAATATATTTTATATTGATAATCGTTAGCGGCGATTTTTGCCTGTAAATCCGAGATACTCCTCATTAAAACCTTTTTCTGTGTCACGTTTTTCTCTACGGTATAGTTGTTAGATGTAACCTGGGTATTTAAGGAAGCAATTTTTGCGCCGGTATCTTGAACTGTCATTACCATCATAACGATTAAAACTATAGCGAGTGCGACGGCCGGCACCGTTAATATTTGATTCATAGAAACCTTTTTAGTTTGGTACGGCGCAGGTAAAACATTGATGTTAGGCAACAGCGGCCTGGCTTCTCCGGTCATTTCTTTAAGAGCAAGGCCGACATTTACAAGGTAATGCGAAGCATCAAGTTGCTTGAGGCTTTTTAATGGTGAAGCAAGTAAAGCTGCTTTAAGACCGAGTTCATTAGCCAACGATTCATAAAGTTCAGGCGCGGCAGATAGTTCTCCGGAAACCAGCATAGTCATATCAGGCTGAACGCGATTATCGGCATTGTTTTTCTTAAAGAACTGGATTGTACGCTTGATTTCATCTTTGACTATCGCGAATTTTTCAAGTGGTGATAATTCTTCCTGGGGAAAGGATAACGTACGGACAGGCTGAGGTATATTATCAACAATAATAATGATATCAAATTCTTTAGCCTGCACATCAACAAGAATTGCGTTATTTTCTTTGGAGAGCCTTGCCAGAGCCAAGGGTTTGATATCCATCAGGTATGGTTTATATCCTGCCTGATTGACCACTCTTATGACCATATCGGCCATTTCACGCGGTAAAGCTACTACATATGCGTAGAGTTTATCTACTGTTGTAGAGACAATTTGCCACGAAAGGTAAAGCTGGTCCAGGGGTATCGGCAACACTCGCTGGGACTCTCTGGTTATAGCCTCCTTCAACATGGTTCTTGGCAGCTGCGGCAATACGAGAGGACGGGTTAGACAATGAAGTCCGCTTAATCCGAGGATTATTTTTCTGGTGCTTACCTTATTAGATTTGATAAGGGTTTTTATCTTGCCAGCCAGTTGGGTTTCTTTTTCTTTCGTATCGATATTTCCCAGGTTTGTGTCCAGGGGCGCTTCCGCCAATCTGGTAATGCGTTTGCCGCGCGTTACCATCAATCGGAGACTGACATCATTAATATATAGTGAAACAATTTTACCTGGCATACCTAACTACCTTCATATGTATAAACGACCAATAAAATATTAGCCGAGGTACCGTTTTCAGCAGTATCATCATCAATACCCATCTGGGCCGACTGGACAAAACCGGTGGAGAAATTATTATTCAGGCCAGCGATGAAATCGATAACATGTGATAGGTCGCCGGTGACCATAGCGTTAACAGTTATCAAAGTGCAGGGGACGCCTTTATAATCTCCTATTAGATTTTTCGTCGTGCTTATAGAGTCAATTATTATGTTATGATAGGCGGCAATTTCATAGAATTTATCGGTAACATTAACGCTGATAACGGTCTGTGTCAGCCTGTTTTTTGCTTCTTCAAGCAGACTTTCACTTTCCACAAGCTGCTCCAGCAGTTCAGCTTTCTGTACTTCATAGGGTTGGAGATTTACGGCACCCAATCTCGTTTCAGATACAGATAAAGCATCATTAAGCTCGTCTTGTTCTGAAATTTGTCCATAACGCGTAATGCCTAGGCCTGCTAACACCACGATGAACGCGCCCGCTGCAAGAACGAGTAAACCTGTTTTGCTAAACCTAAAACCTTTCATAAATACACCAATACACCCGATACAGGTTAGCCTGATTAAAATGTCTGTCCATATATCGAATACATGGCCGAAATCATTGATAATGCGATAAGGCCGACGATGCCTGCGATGATAATAGTCATTACCGGCTGAATCATAGCAATGAGTGATTTAGTTTTATCCTGGGCTTCAGCTTCATAATTATTAGCCACGGCCTGCAACGAGCCATCGAGATTGCCTGTTTCTTCACCAACTTTTACCATCTGTACCATCATCGGTAAGAAAATTCGATTTTTTGACATCGGTTTGGCCAGACCTTCTCCTTTTAGCATATCTGTCTGAACATCATATAGAGCTCGCGCCATTACGCGGTTATTGCATCCCTGAATAACCAGAGGCATGATTTCCGTTAGCGGCAAACCGGCGGCATATAAAAGAGAAATACTTCGAGCGCAGCGGGAGAGTTCATTAAGGTGTTTCACCCTGCCAAGCTGCGGCATACGCAGTAAAAATTTATCAAGATTATATTTGCCGTCCGCTGTCCTGAAATAGATAAAAGCCAGTCCTACAGCAACCAGAATCACCAGAAATATAAGAAGGTAGTTATTACGCAGGATGTTAGATAAATCCAGCATCATTTGAGTGATGCCGGGCAGCTCCGCACCTAAATCCCCATAGAAACCAGCGAAAGCGGGAATCACAAAGAACATCATTAGGCCGACTACAAGAGCGGCAACAATTAAAGCTATAGCCGGGTACATCAAGGCTCCTTTGATACCTTTTTTGGCGATGATTTCTTTTTCCATATAATCGGTGACCTGCCGCAACATCGTCTCAAGACCACCGGTCTGTTCACCAATACTCAACGACCGGCAAGCCAGAATAGGAAATACCTCCGGGTGGCGACCCATAGCTGCAGAAAGCTGATTGCCTGCCCTGATGTCGGAAATAACATCGGAGACAACCCTTTTTAAAGTGCGGTTGGTTATCTGCTCCTGCATCAACTCAAGCGAGGTTACAATATTGACTCCGGACTCGAGAAGCAAAGCCAACTGACGGAAAAGCATGATTACTTCATGAGGTTTGACCGGGAATAATTGCGCTGTCAGCTTTCCCAAGCTTAAGAAAGGGGCAAAAGGACGCAGATTAATAAGGCGATAGCCGGCAACCCCCAGTATCTCGGCGATAGCCCCCTCGCTGGTGGCGGTAAGCTTTCCCTTGACGATTTCACCAGATTCGCTGCAAGCAATATATTGATAAAACATTCGTCTCCCGGCTTAATATCGTCAAATCAGAATCAGCTATTACTCCTAGACAACGGTATAAGCGTTACGCAGAATCTCCGCAGGAGTTGTGATATCTCTCTTTACTTTTTTCATGCCGTCTTTAACCAACGTTACCATCCCATCTTGAATTGCCTGTGTACGCAGATCACGAGCCGAAGCCCCCTTTGATATTAAAGCTTTTATATTATCGTTGTTAGTAAGAATTTCAAATATGCCCGTTCTTCCTCGATAGCCGCTATTGGCGCATGATTTGCAGCCGGCACCATGTACAAATTCGTTTTTTTCTTCGCCCATTTCTTGAGCATAGATGATACTTTCTTCAGGAGAGGCTTTTACAGGACGGGCACAGTAGGAACATACACACCGCACCATTCTTTGAGCGACGACCCCGATAAGGGCTGAAGATACGAGAAAAGGTTCGACACCGAGGTCGAGGAGGCGTAATACCACACCTACGGAGTCGTTGGCGTGTATTGAGGATAGTACCAGGTGTCCGGTGAGGGCGGACTGAATAGCTATATTGGCAGTTTCCGCATCGCGGATTTCTCCGATGAGGATTACATCGGGGTCAAGTCGAAGTATCGACCTTAAACCGCTGGCGAAAGTGATGCCGGCACGCACGTTGACCTGTATCTGATTTATGCTGGAAAACCGGTACTCAACGGGGTCTTCAACCGTGATAATATTACGCTCGGTCTGGTCAAGCGAGTTTAGCGAGGCATATAGCGTGGTAGTCTTGCCGGCACCGGTGGGTCCGCTGACCAGGATAACGCCGTAAGGTACCTTGAGCATGTGTTCATACATGTTCAAGCTTGCAGGTAGAAATCCGAGTTCAGATAAATTTAAGGTTGCCCGCGACTTATCCAGAAGACGCAACACCGCCATCTCTCCGCATACAGTAGCAATGATAGCCACCCTGATATCTATCAGCCTTCCTTTGGTTTTTACAGAGAGCTGACCATCCTGCGGACGATGATGGTCAGCGATATTCATATTAGCCATGATTTTGAGTCTGGATATGAGCTGCGTCATGGTAGTCAGCGGCAAGGAAAACATATCATGTAGCGTGCCATCAATGCGGAACCTTACCCGCAGCTTATCTTCGCCGGGATGAAGGTGAATATCAGAAGCTCTGGCTTTGACCGCTTCATCAATGATGAGAGATAGCGCCTGGGCGACCGGCGCTTCGGTATTAGTATCAGTAATAAGTTGCTTATCTATTTTAACAGCATCAGAAAGGGTGATATTTGAGATTTGTTTTTCAATTTCCTCGTAGTTTTTATAATTAAAGTCGATAGCCTCAAGCACTTCTTCCGGCGAGGCTGCTTCAGACTCAATACGCATCTGGCTCCAGCTTGCCAGAGCTTCGAGTGCCAGAATATCGGATGGATTAGCCATAGCCACACGCAGGAGGTTACCTTCTATAGCTACAGGTATGCAGATATACTTGCGGGCAAGCGTCTCCGGAATAAGATGCAGGGCTTCAGGTTCGGGTGATTTTTTACGTAATATATTCTTAATTTCTTCAACAGGTAAATCCATAAAAAAACAACCTTTGTATCACTAATACTCCAAGCTACTTTTTCATCTTATATGTCTTTCGTCCCTAGTACAATAGCTTATTGGTAATGGTCAATTTGTAAGGTATTAAGTATCGGGGTAAAAACCTGATACTGAATAATGGTTCATTATCCAGCTAGCAACTATACGGTAAATATGTAATATCCGTGAAAAATTACAGTAATTTAATAAACATAATGATTGAATCCAACTTTATTTATGTTAAAATATTATGTTAAAATAGTGGCAGAGGTCTTAACCACAACACCGGTAATAACTCTGGTTACGAGGAGATGAAATGAAAGAATCAATTGAAAACTTTCTGCATTATTTAGCGGTTGAAAAAGGATATTCCGAACATACCATTTCCGCCTACCGAAACGACCTTACGGGACTGGCTGACTTTGCCAGCAAAGATAAATCGGTGTCTTCCTGGGTGAACTTCAATAGACAGACAATGTTAAGCTACATGCTTCATCTTAAAGAGAGAGGCTATGTTGCAACGACTATCGCGCGGAAGGTAGCGGCAACCAGGTCTTTCTTCAGTTTCATGGTAGCGGAAGGACTGATTAAAACTGACCCTACGGAAAACATGAGCTCACCGAGCGTGGGAAAGGCCTTACCCAAGCCGATACCGATTAATCAGGTACGCCTCCTGCTGGAACAACCAGCCAAACTATCGACGTCAGAAGCCAAGCGGGACCGGGCGATGCTGGAGTTGCTGTATGCCAGCGGCATGAGAATAAGCGAACTGGTGGCTTTGAATCTGGGTGATGTTAACACCGAAAGTAATTACTTCGTGCGTTGTTTTGGCAAGGGCCGGAAAGAACGTATTATCCCCCTTTATGAGAAAATCGCTGCAACGATAAAGAAATACACTAATGAAGACCGGCCAAAACTAGCCCACGGCAAGAAAGATACGGCTTTATTCCTGAACGCCCGCGGTGAAAGGCTTACCAGACAAGGGTTCTGGCAGAAGCTAAAGGAATATGTAAAATCAGCCGGTCTGAATTCTAAAATCAGCCCTCATACGCTGCGGCATAGCTTTGCTACTCATATGCTTAGCGGCGGTGCCGACTTAAGGTCGGTGCAGGAATTGCTCGGGCATGCCAATATCTCCACCACCCAGGTTTATACTCACCTGACTACCGACCAGGTACGACGGACCTATGATAAGTCGCATCCCAGAGCTAAATAAATTTTTCAGGAGGTAAACCGTTGCCAGCTAAATCTAAACACGGTAGAGGTAAGCATTCCCACAACAAGAAAAAAAATAAATTCCGACAAGTTCAGGCAGGCACAGGTCTAACGCAGGAGGCCTCCGGCGATATATTAAAAGCAGGCGCGCCTTCAAGCACTGCCCCGATGGTAAAAGCACCGGTTCAGAAAAAGGCGCCGAGTTCCGCGGCGCTACCCCTGCATTATGAATTTATTGCCGGGGATTTAAAGAGAATAGGTATTCTTACAGGCATCATTATAGTCCTATTGATCGTGGCATATTATATTTTTTCCTAGTTTAAACAGATTTTATGAAGGACTTTGAGGCGGCAAGAGCCGAATTAGTAAAACAACTAAGTAAGGAGATAAAAGATAAGCGGGTTTTAGCCGCCATGGCGCTTATACCGCGCGAGCAGTTTGTACCAGAGGAGAACCGTTTTCTAGCTTATGAAGATGGCCCTTTACCTATCGGCTGGGAGCAGACAATCTCCCAGCCTTATATTATTGCCCTGATGACAGAGGCGCTGGAACTCAAGGGAAATGAGAAAGTACTGGAAATAGGCACGGGCAGCGGGTATCAGACAGCTATCCTTGCGGAGTTGGCAAAAGTAGTTATTTCCGTAGAGCGCGTGCCTGCCCTTGCAGAGTCTGCCAAGAAAGTCTTAAGTATTCTGGGCTATAAAAACATCGAGATATACGTTGCTAAAGAAAAACTGGGCTGGCCGGAAAAGGCGCCATATGATGCCATTATGGTTACCGCGGCCGCTCCTAACATACCTGACGACTTACTGACACAACTGGCTATCGGAGGTCGGATGGTAATTCCGGCGGGGTCGCGTTATGTCCAGGAGCTTTATAAAGTAACCAGGCAAAAAGATAAGAATCACATCCAGAAACTGGGTGGTTGCCGCTTTGTCGCCCTCATTGGCAAAGGCGCCTGGGAAAACTGAAGTGGCAACAGCTACGAAGGGAAACAATGGATATTTTTGAAGCTATCAAGAACCGAAGAAGCATCAGACGCTATAAAGCCGACCCGATTGATGATAAAAAGATAGAGGCAATTCTAGAAGCCGGGCGATGGGCGCCTTCGTGGGCTAACACGCAATGCTGGCGTTTCATTGTTGTGCGTGACGCTAAAGTAAGGGCGAAACTGGCCGATACATTAATGAAGACAAAGCTGCCGGACAAAGAGTTGCCGAATCCAGCTACCATCGCCATGAACACCGTTCCCGTGATTATCGCCGTCTGTGCAGAAATGGGTAAAGCGGGAGCCAAGCACGGATCATCCGGCAGCAATGTCGAATATGTGACCGATAAAGACGAGTGGTTCATGTTCGATACCGCTCTTGCGGTACAGAATATGGTGCTGGCCGCCCACGCCCAGGGTCTGGGCACGGTAATAATCGGCCTTTTTGATGCGGTTCGAGCAGAGAAAGTCCTGGACATACCCAAGGGATACCGTCTGGTTACATTATTCCCCTTGGGCGTGCCGGACCAAGAAGGCAAAGTACCTCCCCGTAAAGAGCTATCCGAGATTGCTTTTAAAGACAAATTCGGTCAATCACTTTAAACGTCTTAATAATGCGTTACTAAGTATATAAGCGCTTGCCGTATTCAATTAACTGCAGGTATAATATTAGGCGAAGAATATAGAGAGCAGGTGATTTGATGCCGAAACATGGACTGGAGAATATTCACAACGTTGTATTATTATCTCACGGCGGTGCCGGTAAAACATCGCTCTCCGAGGCGATGCTTTTTAATGCCGGCGTCATTAGCCGTCTGGGTAGAGTTGATGACGGGTCTTCAACATCCGATTATGACCCGGATGAAGCCAAGCGGCGCATCAGCATCAATTTATCACTACTGCCTTTAAACTGGAGAGAACGAAAACTAAATATCATCGATGTCCCCGGTTATGCCGATTTCGTGGGTGAAGTAAAAGCGGGCATGCGTGTCAGCGAAGGAGCGATTATCGCTGTCTGCGCCGCCTCCGGGGTGGAAGTTGGCACCGAAATGGTCTGGGGATATTGCGAGGAAGCCAAGCTACCGCGACTTATCTATATCAATAAAATGGACCGTGAGAATGCAGACTTTTTTAAAGTAGTTCAAGAAATCAAAAGCAAACTCGGTCAAAAATGCCACCCGATACAGGTTGCTATCGGAGCTCATGCCAGTTTCCAGGGCGTGGTCGACCTGCTTACCATGAAAGCCTATACAGGCTCACCTACTAAAGAGGTCGAGGTGCCGGCCGCCGTTAAGGCACAAGCTGACTCATATCGCGAAAAGCTCGTGGAAGCTATCGCTGAAATGGATGATAAGCTTATTGAGAAATATCTCGGCGGTGAGCAAATCTCTCAAGAAGAGCTTGCCAAGACATTAAGGCAGGCGGTTATCAGCGGCCGAATCGTGCCGATATTAGCCGGCTCAGCACTACAAAACATCGCGATCAACCGGGTGCTGGAAGCCATTTGTGACTATCTCCCGTTACCTAAAGAGCAGAAAATATCCACCTCCAGCGGAGACATTGCGCCTTCGGAAAGCGCACCCCCCGCGGCTTTGGTTTTCAAGACTACCGCCGACCCGTATGTCGGCAAGCTAACCTACTTCCGCGTTTATAACGGCGTTTTTACCAGCAATTCGCAGGCGTATAATTCCAGCCAGAACGCCAGCGAACGTATTGGGCAGTTATATTTTATGAGAGGAAAAACACAGGAGCCGGCGACGGAAATCAGAGCGGGGGATATCGGGGCGGTGGCGAAACTTAATGTTACCGTTACCAGAGATACATTATGCGCCCAAGATAAGCAGCTAAAACTTACACCGATAAAATTCCCCGCACCCATTTTTCGCGAAGCAGTGTATCCCAAGACCAAGACCGACATCGATAAAATGGGAACAGCCCTATCGCGTTTGGCAGAGGAAGACCCCACTCTCAAAGTGCACCGCGAACTGGGCACCGGCGAGACAATCCTTTCCGGCATAGGCGATACTCACCTTTCCGTAGCAGCGGAAAAGATGCAACGTAAATTCGGCGTTAACGTTGAACTGGCTATCCCCAAAGTCCCTTACCGTGAGACAATCACCAATCCGTCCAAAGCAGAATATAAGCACAAGAAACAGACCGGCGGCCACGGGCAGTACGGGCATGTTTTACTGGAACTAGAGCCTTTACCAGACCGAGGTCCCAATCAATTCACCGAAAAAGTCGTCGGAGGGAGAGTACCAAAAAATTATTTCCCGGCTGTCGAAAAGGGCGTTGTTGAAGCTTACAGCGAGGGCTTTTT